>JAEZJD010000187.1 GCA_023436425.1 Bacteroidota bacterium
GTGAAGTCCTCCCATAGATCCACGTGTTGCAAGCGATCGAATATATACCTGCGGATGCGTGTACCATTGATTCATGCGTATGCGATCACCAAGCAGCGCACCCAAATTAAATGGAGACGATGGATCAACGCAAAGAACGGCAACTCGCTTTTCCTTCTGCACCAACTCGCCTATTAATGCATCGCATAATGTGCTTTTGCCAGCGCCGGGTGGGCCTGTTACCCCTATAATTTTAGAGGTTAGATTAAACGACAACGACTGTAGCAAATCTTTGTAACCACTTTGCTCGTTTTCTACAAAAGAAATGCAGCGAGCAAGAGCTTTCACATCTCCGGTTCGTAGTTCTTTAAGCATTTGCTGCCACATCAATGTGCCTCAATTTGCATCAAAAATATAGCAATACACAAGAGAAAGGGTGTCGAAGTGACTTCATGCTTACCGGTTTCCGGGTGATACTGGGCGTGTTTGTGCGCTTTAGTTTTACTTTGACGATGAGAGCGCAAAAAAATGACGCATGAATGAAAAATTTTCTGTGGTGATCGTTTGCAAGAACGAAGTTGACATTATAGAAACTGTGGTAAAAAGCGCGACGGCTGTTTCTGATGATGTTGTTGTGTACGACAACGGGAGCACTGATGGTACGATTGAGGTTCTCTGTAATCACCATGTTCAACTTCATCAGGGCGAATGGATGGGCTTTGGAAGAACGAAACAATTTTCGGTTAACCTGGCCAAATACGACTGGATTTTAAGCATTGACGCAGATGAAGTACTCGATAACGATTTGCAAAACAATTTGCGACAAATAATTTTTAAAGAAGACACGGTATATCAAATCGATTTCAAAAACTTTTTTGGAGTCAAGTGCTTAAAATGGGGCGAGTGGGGTGGCGACCGTCACGTGCGCCTTTTCAACAGACAATCCGTGCGTTGGGATGAGGAAAGTGTGCATGAAAAACTAGTTATTCCGCGGCAGTTCAAGGTTGAAAAACTTAAAGGAAATATCCTGCATTACACAGTGAAAGACACGGTGGAGTATACAAGTAAGGTCGTGAAATATGCTATGCTTAACGCCGAAAAGTATTTTGCTCAAGGCAAAAAAGCGCCGTGGGTTAAGCGGTACATCAATCCCAGGTTTTCTTTTATAAAGAACTACATTTTGCGACTTGGATTTTTAGATGGTTGGGAAGGCTTAGTTTCCGCCCGCATGACAGCCTTTTACACATTTTTAAAGTATGCACGGCTTCATGAGCTTTGGCTGCGTGAAAAAGGCAGAAGGTCGAAATGACTGACTTGAAATGAAACAAAACAGTTGTTTGCATTTCCGATTATTTGGTTTGCACCAAATTTGTATTAATCTATCTATGACCAATTTTATCCCAATATTTCCCTTGAACATTGTTGTGTACCCCGGTGAACAACTGAATCTTCACATATTTGAACCGAGGTATAAACAACTCATAAATGAATGTCATAAAGAAAAAAAACTATTTGGTATTCCGTCCGTTATTGACAACCGAATGCAGGACTTCGGCACTTTGGTTCGCATAAGCGAAATCACCACTGTGCATGAAAATGGTGAAATGGACATCAAAACTGAAGGCGAAAAAGTATTCAGGATCTTGGAGGTGATTAAAGAAATACCCGAGAAACTCTTTAGCGGGGCCATTGTCAATTATCCAACAAATCACACTACGGGGAGTGAAGAAGTGATGCGCAGAGTAGTGAACAGTATCAGAGAGCTGTTTAAACTTCTCAACCTAGATAAAGACTTCAAAAAGAATGATGCCGACTTAAGCAGCTACGACGTCGCACATCATGTGGGCCTGTCATTGCAAGAGGAATATGAATTGCTCAATCTGATGCACGAGCGACAGCGGCAGGAATATTTAAAAAGACATTTACGAAAAGTGATTCCTTTGGTTGCCGAGATGGAACAGCTAAAAGAAAAAGTAAAATTGAATGGGCATTTCAAAAATCTTGCAGGCTTTAACTTAGACCTCTAATACTTGCGCAAACCATGATAACTCTCTGCCTGGATTTTGGCAATACCAGATGCAAAGCTGCATTGTTCGAAGGTGACGAACTGTTGCAAACCATCGTAATTGATGGCGATGTGATACAGCAGCTAAAGCTTCTGATTCAAGGATACAAACCACAGTATTCGATTTTATCATCCGTTATTAATCATCCCCCGGAAGTTGAGCAACTTTTAGAAAGCGCTTCAATATTTCATAGGCTTAGCAACGAGTCGAATCTGTCGTTCAGCATACCGGTTGGCAAACCAGAAACTGTTGGTGCCGATCGCCTGGCAATATGTGCTGCGTCCGTGTTCTTGTTTCCAAATCAAAATAATTTAGCGATTGGGCTGGGCTCGTGCATCACTTACAACTTCATTAGTCAGCAGAATGAATTTTTAGGCGGATCAATTTCACCCGGGATGGAAATGCGGTTCAAGGCCATGCACGATTTTACTGCATTGTTGCCATTGGTGAAAGCTGATTGGAATGTGCCGTTGATCGGCTACGATACAAAAACAAATCTGCAATCGGGCGTGGTACTCGGCATGGCGAAAGAGATTGACGGTATAATTGATTTATATTCAGAAAGGTACAGCAACTTTAACGTGCTTTTAACCGGTGGTGATATAGGCTTGTTTCAGCCGCATTTAAAAAGGAAGATATTTGCAGACCCTCATTTAATTTTCAAAGGTTTGTATGCGATTAGCCGAACGAATGCTTAGAAGAAAATTTTTGTTCATCTCACTGCCGTTACTTTTCGCATCCACTGTTTTAGCTCAGGACAACTCACCATATTCGCGATATGGATTGGGTAATCAATTTCCTTCTACAAATATCACCAGCCGCGGTATGGGTGGGGTGGCAGCAGCATACAGTGATAACTTTTCTGTAAACTATTTAAACCCTGCTTCGTACGCTCGGTTTCAAACGGTGCTCGAAGCACGATCCAGGAAAATGGCATCGGGGCGGGTTGTTCTCGATGTGGGAATGAACCTCAATAGCCGCACATTAGCTACGCCGAACAAACCTGAAAGTTTTACTGCAACAGACTTGTTGTTTTCTCATGTTTACGTCGGAGTTCCATTGAGGAAAAATTGGGGACTGAGTTTTGGTTTACGTCCGCTTAGTCGGATCGGTTACAACACTACTCGCAGAGAACGATTAATAGATCCTGTCAACCATAATTCTATTGACAGTGTTGTTACGCAATTCACCGGAAGCGGTGGAAGTTTTTTACCCTCTTTCGGAACTGGTTTCGGCACAGACAATTTTAGTATTGGCGTGAACATAGGATATCTGTTTGGCACCAAAGAGTTAACCTCAAGAAGAGTGTTCATAAACGACACTGTCGAATATGCTGCATCTAATCACACCACGAATTCTTCATTTGGTGATGTGTTTTTTAACGCCGGCGCTCAATACAGCATTGACCTTGCAAAACAATCAAAACTTCGTTTAGGCGTAGCCGGCAACTGGAAGCAGGCGCTAAATGCATCCCAGGATGTTATGCGACAAACCTTCACCAGAAGTGCTGCTACTGGTCAGGAGTTGACGGTGGACAGTGTTTATCACAATGCGGACGCGAGAGGCGAAATAATTTATCCTGCATCGTATACTGCGGGATTTCTTTATGAGAAAGATCCTTCAGAAAAATTTCGCGGTTGGTCTGCGGGGCTGGATTACGTGACAAACAAGTGGGAAGATTATCGCTTTTTTGGGAGCAAAGACTCTGTTCGCAGTAACTGGGAAATTCACGTGGGGGCACAGTTTGCACCTTTCGGCAAACCGTCCAGATATGCGCAGGCAATAAGCTATAGATTCGGTTTCTTTTCCGGGAAGGATTACATCAAAGTTGGAACTGATCTTCCGGTCTTTGGAGTGTCTCTTGGTATGGGACTTCCCATTGTGAATTATAACAGGCTTAGCGTAAATCAGTACAGCGTGGTTAATCTTGCACTTGAGTATGTACGTAGAGGAAACGATAACAACTTGCTGAAAGAAAATTTGTTCCGCTTATCAGTTGGGTTCAACTTCACCGATCTTTGGTTTATCAAGCGGCGATATGAATAGTTTTTCACATAAAAAATTATGGAAAGCAGCTTTACTAATAAGCTGCTTCTTTTTTTCTGCATGTGAGAACGATCCAAAAAAAATATTTAATACTGGAACCAAACCGCAACTGATTGATGAAGCAACGAATGTGGAAAGCCTGTTGAGCCAAAATGGAAATCCCAGAGCTTTCCTAAAAGCGCCTTTCATGCTGCGCTACAACGTAGACACAGCTTTTACCGAATTTCCCAGAACATTACAGGTAGATTTTTTTGACACTAGCGGCAAGGTTGAAAGCAGATTGAATGCGATGTATGGAAAATATTTTGAAACAAGAAGCAAGGTTTATCTGCGTGACAGCGTAGTAGTTTTCAACGTGAAAGGAGACACACTTAAAACATCAGAACTCTGGTGGGATCAAAATACAAGAAAGTTTTATACAGACAAATTTGTTCGTTTGAAGTCCAATGACAAAACTATCTCCGCCTCAAAAGGACTTGAAGCATCGCAGGATTTAAGCCGATATGTTTTTTTTAATCCAACGGGAACTTTGCTGGTGCCGGATAGCATGGCTGCGCAATAAAAAAGTCCCGCACGAATGCGGGACCGGGCAAACACATGAAAAAGCTGTAGGGGGAGGAGTCGAACCTCCACGGGGCAGTTAGCTGAAAAGCAAAGTTTAGTGGTCAACCCTGGTCGGCCTTACCTGAGTAACGTCGGCTCTACTTTTCGTTTATCCTGTGCTCCCCACCCTCGAGACAAGAGGGCATGTCTGCCTAAGGTTTCATCACCCCACAGTATTGATTAATGTTTCAATGAACTTGATAGATCAAAAATAGTGTTCATTGTACGATATTTAGCATTTCTCCTTAAGATTTAGTTTTTGTTCATTATTTTAGATATATAATGAATATCGTCTAAAAAGCAAATGATTTATGGCTTCAGATTTAAATATTGACAAATTAGATTTAAGCATTGTGCAGCAACTAATGCACGATGCAAATATTTCCTACGCTGAAATGGGCAAAAAGCTTTTTGTTTCTGCGGGAACGATCCACGTGCGCATAAAAAAATTGCAGGAAGCAGGAGTCATAAGCGGAATGAAATTCACTGTAGATCTAAAAAAACTTGGCTACGACGTCATTGCTTTCATTGGTATATATCTCGAAAAGAGTTCGTTATACGACACAGTTGCCAACGAACTAAAAAAAATACCCGAGATAGTTCGAATGAACTACACCACAGGGAACTACAGCATCTTTGCAGAAATTGTTTGCAAAGACATCACGCAGCTTCGATTGGTTTTGCATGATCAACTGCAGAAGATTAAAGGAATAGAGCGCACTGAGACTTTTATTTCGCTTGAAGAAAGTTTGAACCGAAGTGTCAAAGTGGTTCCGTAAAGTCGTCTTCAGTAAAGCGACGGATTAAAGTTCCAGTTTTTTATATTCTTCCTCTCACATTTAACGCATCCCGCAGGCCATTGCCGAGCAAGTTAAATGAGAGCACAAGCAACATTATTGCAAATCCGGGCGCAAGTGCCAACATTGGATTTTGTGTAATTATGAAATTGTAATTCTCCTTGATCATCAATCCCCAACTTGGTTGGGGAGGTTGCACACCAACGCCCAGGAAGCTGAGACCTGCTTCTATTACAATTGCAGATGCAAAATTCGCTGCAGCAATGACGAGAATGGGTCCAAAGATATTCGGAAGAATGTGCCGTCCGATTATACGAACGTCTGAAAAACCAAGGGCTCTTGCCGCCTCGACGTATTGCAGTTCTTTAGTCGCCATAATCTGTCCACGAACAAGCCTTGCTACATTCACCCACATGGTCAATCCCACCGCAATGAATACCTGCCAAAATCCTTTTCCGAGCAGCAGTGTAATTGCGAAAACCAACAAAAGCGTTGGGATACTCCAAATCACATTTATCAGCCACATGATTATGTTGTCTGCTCTGCCGCGATAATAACCCGCTATCGAACCCAATAATATTCCGACAGTTAATGAGATGAGCACCGTAATCAAACCAACGCTTAAGCTCACCCTCGTTCCAATAATTAACCTGCTCAAAATGTCGCGGCCGTATTTATCAGAACCTAACAGATAATGCTTGGTGATCACTGCATTGTCCGCCAGATCTTTTTTGCTATAGACTATGCGTTCCGCTACACCTTCGTCAATAAATTTTTCAGCAACGATGCTGTCGTTAGAAGTGGTGAATCTATTGATCGGAATGTATTCAAATGGATCAGGCTTACCGGCGATCATGCGGGAGACCAGGTTTGTTTCTGTTGTCCGGGCTTTTTTTACGAGCAAAAAATTTTGCTTAAAACCCGGCTTTTCGCCTCCTATTTCAAGGATAATTCGATTAGCATAAGGTGAAGAATCCGGCGCAATAAAATAT
>JAEZJD010000228.1 GCA_023436425.1 Bacteroidota bacterium
TCTCTGCACCAATGCTTTTACGAAAGAATTGCTTCCGGATATAGACATTGTTCCTGCGCGAGGTCAGGTGATGGTTACGTCTTCAATTCCTAATCTTTCGTTTCGCGGCACATTCCATTCAGATGAAGGATTTTATTATTTCAGAGATCTTGGCGACAAAGTTTTGCTGGGCGGTGCCAGAAACAAGGCGTTTGACGATGAGCAAACAACTGACATGAACACTTCAGAATTTATTCAGGAGCAGCTGCAACAGTATCTTGACGAAGTTGTGTTGCCCAATTACAAAGGTCGATACACGATTGAACACCGCTGGGCAGGCATTATGGCTATGGGCAGTGAAAAAATGCCGATAGTGAAACAGTTGTCAGATCACATGTTTTGTGCCGTGCGCATGAGCGGAATGGGTGTGGCACTCGCTCCCATTGTGGCAGGCGAGGTTGTACGACTGATGAAATAAAAAAAGCAGTCCGAAGACTGCCCATGAATCCACCCTGTATTTAAATTTCAAACAATTATCTATCACAACTTGATTTGGTCAACTGCAACTTGAAACCCGCAGCTACCGATGGCTTGCCATCAAACATTTGAATAGAAACCAGTAGCCGTGTTTTGTCCCAGGCTGTAGGAGCTGTTAGCAACATTCCGTAAGCTAAACCACTTGACGGCGACGAGGCAGAAAACTTCGCTCCGTATTCATCAAATTGCTTTGGCTGCACCTGAACAGCATAACCTACGTACGGCACAGCGCATATACTGTTTCCCATTATCAATCCTGCACGTGCCTCGTAGATAACAGCGCCACTGATATCAGGTGTGGCATTAAATCCTGCGTACACACGATCCATATTTGCGTGCAAGCCTGCAGAGATCAACGTTTGTCCCTGTCTATTTATGCCGACGGCACCGGTGGCGTAAACTGCCGATTCAATTTGCGCATTGGCACCAAATCCAATTAATGATGCTATAGCAAATACAATTATCGTTTTCATTTTGGTCGGTTTATATTTTTTAAATGGTACGCTTCCTAAGGCTTCTCAGGACATCATATTAATCCATTTTTCGAAGGAATTGGGGTGCCGCACTGCTGCTGTACCAGCGGCATTTATGAGAGTTACAGCTTAACCAACTTTTGAATCAATTTGCTGCTGCCGTTGTCCGCTTTTACAAAGTAAATTCCCGATTGCAGCGGTGTTAATGATATTTTCTGAATGGTGGAAGAGAGTTTTACCTCCTGCAGCACCACGCCTGTTGTACTTACTATTTGCACTTTCTTGCCGATCCAGCTTTCATCACCATTGAAGTTAACGGTAATTACATCTGACGCCGGGTTAGGGTAAACACTTGTACTCCTGTTGATTACTGCTTCAGGTAAGGCAGCTTCAAAAACCCATGGCGCATTCAATCCTTTGCTTGTAAGCAGCGATACACGAGGCCCGCCGGTATTGAACATGGATCTCATTCTTTCCGTCTGCCCTTTTGTAAAAAGGTTAAGGCAGGCATCGTTAGTGAAATCCATGAAGTTCATGTACATGTCGCCAAGAGAACCATTGGAGCAGGTTGATCTAAAGGTGCTTGGGCAGCCACTTGTGAAACTTCCCTGCGGAGGTGTGTCGCCGACGAAATCATCACCACAATAGTTGTCGCCCCAAATGTGTTTCAGTCCAAGCCAGTGCCCAATTTCGTGAACCGCTGTGCGACCAAGATTGTAAGGAGCTGACGCATTGATAGTTCCAAATGCAGAAAAAGCAATTACTAACCCATCTTTCGCCGCATCTGTTCCCGGCGCAGTTGCATAACCCAAAGCACCTTTTAAATTCCCCACCCAAATATTTAAATAGCTCTTGCTGTCCCACGCATCATCTCCACCTTTTGAGCTGAATTTTATTTTATCGTCCGTAGTGAAATTGAGAATGTTTGTTTTCTTACGCACAATACCGTTCGTTGGTCTGCCGGAAGGATCAGACGTTGCGAGGAAAAACTCGATGCCTGCATCGCCGGCAACTGATTTGAAACGATCAGGTGTGTTGGCGGTATCAGCATTCTTTCTTCTGAAGTCTTTATTCAGCACGTCCAGCTGCGATTGAATTTGCTGTTCAGAAATATTTTGATTGTCATTGCTGTAAAGCACATGCACCACAACAGGAATTCTGATAACAGAATTTACAGTTTTAAGATTTTGTCCGGATGCAAGCGAAAATTGTTTGGAAACATAGCTTTCCAGGTCTGCTATTTTCCTGCTTAAAGAAGGATTAGCAATCTTTTCAGACTCCAGATATGAAGCGCTGGCACAATCTCGTTGTGCGAAAATTACAGAAGTGGTACAGATACAGATTAATAGTAGAGTTGCTCTCATAGTTCCTGAATTTTTCAGGTAACCATAGGCAATGGATCTTGCAGGCTTTTAACTGATATTTGGATACGGTCAGTCTAAAGGATATGAAGGGATGGAATCGATAGGATACGTGGAGAGAGATCAAAGATATACTGCGTTTTTTTAAGATGCAAGTACCCGCCAATTTTTGTTTAACAGATTCTTTTCTCCCCCGCCCTATTTTTGACGGATGAAACATCTTTTGCTTTGTGCGCTGATGAGTACAATAGTTTTCCTGATGAGCTGTAATAATGGTAATGAATCGGGGAGTTCTGACGAGCAAAGGTCAGTGCCGCCTATCTCCTACACTGTCGCTGCCTCTTTTCCGCACGATACGTCTTCGTTTACGGAAGGACTCGAATTCTATAACAATACCATTCTTGAAAGCACGGGCTTAAACGGAAAGTCAAAATTGTTGCAGGTGGACCTGCAAACCGGCAAAGTTCTGAAAGAGGTAAAGCTTGATCCTAAATATTTCGGAGAAGGCATTTCTGTTTTGGGTGATACGCTTTACCAAATGACTTACCAGGAGCATGTTGTGTTTGTTTATGATGCAAAGACGTTCACCAAGTTGAAAGAATTGCCATTAAAAACCGAAGGCTGGGGCATGACCAACGATGGCAAGCAGTTGATTGTCACCGATGGCAGCAGCAATCTTTATTTCTACGAACCCGGAACTTTCCGCCTGTTGCGGGTGCAGGCAGTAACGGAAAACGGCAATCCGGCAGTGAATCTAAATGAGTTGGAATATATCAACGGCTACGTTTACGCCAACCAATGGCAGTACAATTATATTTTAAAGATTGACCCGGCAAATGGTGAAGTGCTCGCAAAAATGGATTTGACCGAGTTGGTGAACAGGGTGAGAGCAAAAGAACCGAAAGCAGAAGTGCTGAACGGGATTGGATATAACCGGGAAACAAAAAAAGTATATGTCACCGGGAAAAATTGGCCGGAGATCTACGAAATTCAATTCAGCTTTTAGCCGAGGAATCTGATTATTTTTTTTCCACTACGTAAATGATTGAGCTGCAACGATCTTTCTCCGTCAGTGCATACAAATTAGACCGCAGGCCGTTGAAAGCTGCCGATAGCCAACTTGTTTTTCCTTTATAATATTTGCTGCTTAACAGGCTGATGTAAAAGCTGTCGAACCACATTGGCTTTTTGTCTGTTATTCTGAGTCCGTGCTTGTTCATGAGCGCCTCCATCGATCGGGGAGAAAAATGATAAAGATGCCGCGGCACGTCGTACGCTGCCCAATAAGGCCGGTAAATGTTTGCATCGAGCGATTGATAATTGGGAACTGCAATAAACATTTTACCATCGGCAGCAAGAAGCTTTTTCAAAGATTCCATGTAATCGTGCAATTGATGTACATGCTCCAAAACATGCCACAAAGTAATTGCGTCGAATTGCTGCGCGGAAAGGGATTTCAATCTTGAAACAGGTTGCAGCGTTAAACCGAATAGCTGTTTTGCATTTGTCCTTGCACCTTCGTCGGGCTCTATTCCGGTGCACTGCCATCCTTGTTGCTGCATCGTATTCACAAAAGCACCTACGCCTGCACCTACGTCGAGTAAATTGCCTTGCGCCTTGGTTTGGGAAACTATGAAGGCTGCTTTTTGCTTTAGGGTATGATTACGAACCTTTTGATACAAAGTATTTACAAACCCTTTGCTTGTGTTGGAGTGCGAAATGTAGTCGGTTGATTGATAATAGGGAAAAATCGAATTTTCATCAGGAACGTCTTGTGTAAACCGCACCGTACAATCGTCGCACTGCCAAATCACAAAATCTTCTTTGCTCACAGAATGATCCTTTACCGTGAGCAGGGGATTAATTGCGCGACTGCCGCACACAGGACATTGGCTGTAGTGAACCTTGTTCATTGCTGCAAAGTAAGAACTATAATGTTGAGCAACTACCGACGGAGAATGTCACACGCAGAACACCTCAAACGAGTCTGTCAAATTGAAAACCCATTTGACATGCTAAGCCGGTAATTTCGTTTTTAGTTATATCATGACGACGCAACACCAAAAAACGAAAACAGAAGGTGATGAAAATCAGCATTCTAGGGAATTGCCGTTTCGTATATTTATGAGTTGGCAGCTATTGTTTGGGCTGCAGTCTTAAAGTCAGCAGAATAAAAATCAGCATTAAAAAAAGGGGAGATCAGAATCAGCATCATCGTCTACTTCGATAAGCGAAGCGAGAAGGAAGCTGGCTTGCTATCGAAGCTTTGCTTATCGAAGTTAGCCTCCTTTACTGAGCATTCCCGGTGATTTGGACGGAAATTGGTGGTGAAAACTCTTCTAAAAATGTGGTGTAAACCACAAAACTCACTCCTTTGGGTAATGTCTGAGTTTCGATCAACAACAGCTGCCAACATAGGTTTGCCGCAATGCCGGCTTTAGAATAGGAGCCAAGTTTTTGTAATTCTATTTGACTTTTTATCTTTAATTAAATGACAGAATAAGGAATGCCGGCACTTCGGCAAGCCTTGTCCGTTAGCAGCAACCCGTGGTGACACACCAAACCTATAGGTTAACCGCGACTTCATCCTTTGAAAAGCAACTTCTGTGGTTTGACTTTTGTAGCCAATTACATCAGTATTCACCTAAATTTTGACACATGGAAAATATGAATGGCAACAGCTACAATAAATTCATGGTAATGATGATAATTTCCTTGGTCATTATGTATTTGGTTATGTTTCTAAACATGGACAGCGTTGGACATTATCATACAAGTGCGACAAGGATTTATATGGCAGTTTTGATGGTCGCTCCTATGGCAATAGTTATGATGACAATGATGGGTAAAATGTACCCAAATAAGAAGGCAAATACAGGAATTGTAGTGGGGGCAATCGTTTTGTTTATTATTACACTGACTGCACTACGGACACAAACGCCTATAAGCGATGTTCAATACATGAAAGCAATGATACCACATCACTCTTCAGCCATAATGACAAGTAAGCATGCCAATATTAAAGACCCCGAAGTGAAAAAATTAGCCGATAGCATTATTGCATCCCAAGAACGAGAAATCAAACAAATGGAGGCAATATTAAATCGCATGAAATAGTATCATTACTTTGAGCAATCCGCCAAAGCCAGACAGAAGGGTATGCTGCTAACATGCGGTTTGGCGTTATGGCGGCCTGAAGAACAACACTTCGGCTTTTGTTTCGCTATTGTGCTGCATATCCAGCTTTACGGAACGCCATTGAGCAGTAGAAATAAACCTTGTATTTTAGTTCATCATTCGGCTTCAGTTGTCGGCAGACGGGACACAGAATATCGCCACAACGCCAAGCCGTCCAACGTTAGCAAAAAAAGGTTGCTTAAGTTGGTCGGTTTCCCTCCTTCGTCGGGAATATTTCAGGGCTTCATCCGCAAGCCCGAGCCAACACCCTGGAAATTGTTGGTGTAAAGAATGTATGCAATGGCTAATACTGCTGCAGCAAGTACGATCCAGCCGATTGTTGCGGCATTCGATTTTCGCCTTTTCGCTGTGGCTGTTTTTTGATGCCTGTGGTGAGATGATACATCGCGATCGCCGACCAATACGTTGTGCTCGGCACCTTTTCTCACAACCCTTTCCGCAGTGATGGGTGCAAGCGGCGTTTGTAAAAGCGGGGTGATTCGGGTTGAAGAAAATTTTGCAATCCCATTCCAATTCCATTCTTCGGCGGAAACGCTCTTTTGCAAATTTTCACCAAACGAATACAGTTCCTGTTTTACGACATCCGCATTGTTCCCACCGGCAAGTTGCAGCAGCTGGTGCTCTGATAAAAAATCATTGCTCTTTAATTGAACCAAATATGTCGGAGGAAACAGAAGCTTTTCAGCAAAGTTGAGAACAGCGGGCTGCGGCACGATTTCGATAGTGCCTGCATGCGGAATAAAAACTCTCTTGTATTGAATTAAATATTTTGTGAGCCGATTGAGCATTACTTGTTTTGTGCAAACGAAAGTACTACACCGCCAAGAAAATTAAACCCGTAAACAGGATATTGATTCCACCGCTGATAATCTTTATTGAAAATATTATTGAACTGCAGCCAAAGCTTCAAGTTGTTCATAATGCGAAACTCTGCGCCTGCACTCAGGTCCATTCCGCCCTGTAAATCATTTTTATCCTTACCTTTTGTCATGTACCACGGTCCATCAAAAGCGTACAAATCGCTGTTCACGTATAGATCTTTTAAAACCTGGATACGAAGTGATGTTCTGAACTCAAGCGGCAACAAGCCCCATGCTTTTTCATTGTCTTTCGTTTTGTATTGGTTCAACTGCAGGTTAGATAAAAGAGAAAGTTTTTCGCCCACATTAAACCCGATTTCTCCACCAAAGTTCAACACCTTCATTTCAGATTCGTTGATCACAATAAATGATTTACCGCCGTTTGTCGTGTCGTTTGTAAACAAAGGCTGGTTCGTCACCTTGTTGTATCCCGCTTTTGCGCTATAGGTAAAATGATTGCCCGCAGAACCTTTGAATCCAGCAAACCGTTCTTCAATGCTGCTGGTGTAAATGTTTGCCGGTGCCCAGATGTACGGATTAATTCCTGCCATGTACTGAAATCCGGAGTTGCGTAAATAGCCGATCCAGCCAAGCTGAAATGCGACCCGCTGATCGTTGGATCCAAATTCCGCCATCACATTCGGGAATATTTTGAAGCTGTTATTGCTCCAACTTGGTTTGATCCCCGCCTGCAAAGCCAATGAAGTGGTTTTGTACAAAAGCGACGGAGCAACTGAAACAAAATTGTTACTTACACCGGTGCCTTTGAAAGGCTTATACCTTGTAAGGTTACCTGTAAGCGACACATCAACACCAAAGTTCTCGTTCACACTTTTTTGAAAGGGCAAATTGATGTAGATATTGCTTTCGCCATTTGTATGCTGATCGTTGAACAAATCGAATTTTATTTCAGGCGCATACGAAATTTCAAACTCAGTTCTGTCAACATTGTGAAAACTTAGCCGGCCTGTCCACGTCTGCAGCTTCACCCGCAGAGAATCGTCAGAGAACGTTAGTGTTTCAGGCTGAAATCCATACTTTTTATAAAGATCCTGAACAGCTCCAAAGCGGGCATTCCATTCAATGTTGTTGCCTGATCGGAAAAATGCGTTTAGGTCGAGATTGGTGTGATTGAAATCCTGGTATTTTATTTTTCCTTTTGATGAAACATGTTTTCCATAAAGATTTATTCCCGAGATTTTTCCATCACCCACGGACAGACCTGTTTGCACGAACGGCGTGCTTAAGTTGCCAAAGCCTAGTTTCAGGTAGCTTTCGTTCGCCCAGCGCCCACCTGTATCCACATCCAGCGCCAAGGGCTTCAGCGTACCCGGTTGAAATGCAAACGAGAGGTTTTGGTTCGGAATGCTGTATTGCAATCGCGGTTTGGACGTATCGACACTTTGTGGCGATGCATTGAAATTGATCTTTGCCGCTTCCTTTAATGTGGGTTTGAAAGTAGATGTGATTTTTACCTTTTTGCCGGTTGTATCCTGCGCCACTGCACCCAAGCCAAACGATAAAATTGCTGCTGCTAACAAATAAATCTTCATCGAAAATATTTTGGATTATATCCTAAAAATTTTACCTAATACTTAATACCTAAAACTTACAACTTATCACTTCCCTACTGTCCCACTTTGCTGCTCTTCGCTTCTTCTTCATTTACCTTATCAAGCTTACTCTGAGCTTCGGACTTCAATTCTGCATTTAAACTGTTTTGGACAATGCTTTGAAATGTAGCCTTTGCATTGAAATAATCCTTTTGCTTGAAATAAATATCGCCCAGCAGAATGTACGCTTTCGTCACCCACCAGTCGTAAGAACCGGATTTATTTACAACTTCAAATGATGCTTTCTCGGCATCCGCAAGATGATCGGTCATAAACCATGTAGCTGCTATTTCATACCTGGCTTCTGCTGCCAGTGCTGCCTTGTTCACCGCCACCACCTGTTTGAAGGAATTAATCGCCACATCGTACTGTCCGTTGATCTGCGCTGATTTTCCGATAGCCATATTGCCCAAAGCTTTGTCATCCGTGCTTGCTCCTTTTTGTGCTACCAAATCTTTCGCATTGTCCACAGCCGACGTCCACTTCTGCTGTTGATACTGGCTTCGAAGCAAGCCCCGCATTGCTTCTAACCTGCCCTCCTGATTAGAAGTGATCTGCTTCAATTGAGCATAATATTTTTCCGCTTCAGCATAATTTTTAAATTCAAAAAAGTTGATCCGGGCCGCCTGCAACACTGCTCTTTCAGCGAATTCATTTGGCGCTCTTTCAGCCACAGCTACGTAGCTCGTCAAAGCGTCGTTCCAGCTTTTTTGCTCATAAAAAATTTCAGCTCTGTTGTACTGCGCCTTTATAGCATAAGCACCATTCGGAAAACGCTGCAGATAATCGTTAAATGCGTCGAGTGCGGCAGCAACATTGTTGGACTCCAGTTTTATTTCCGCAGCAGCATACGTCAGTGAATCTTCCGTGTTTATGGAAATAGGCTTCCCTGCTTGTCTGGCTGCTGTTGCATACTCGTTCGGACGTCCCTGGTCTACGTAAATCACTTTTAAATTGTCGAGAGCATCCTCGGCTTCCGGCGAGTTTGGATAGCTGGTCAAAAGTTGTTTGTAGGTATTAATTGCATTGTCCGAATTGTTCAAATTGTAGTAAGCGGTTCCTAGCTTAAGCAGTGCCTGAGGTTTCATACTGTTGTTGCCGGCAGCATTTACTACAGTGTTCAGATAAGGAATTGATTCACGAAAACGTTCCTCTGCCAAAAAAGTGTTTGCTATTTCCATATTCGCATCCGTTACCAGCGGTGACTGTGGAAACTTGCGGATCATAGTGTTCAACAGATTTATCTTTTCTGTTGAATTGTTGATGCCCGCAATCATCGCATTTTGGAAAGTGGCATAATCTTCTGCAGGCCACGAATACCGAATTACATTTTGATACATGTTTTTTGCCTGAGAAAAGTTTCGGTTCATAAAGTATACGTCGGCAAGTCGCACGTAGGCGTCCTGCGTTATCGGATCAGAATTCAATGCTACGTTGCGTACAATAGGTTCAAAAAAGCTTTGTGCAACGGGATAATTTTCTTTGCGGTAATACGTGTAACCCAAATTGTATTTCACTGTTCGTTCGTTCGCTTCGCCTGCAGCCGGCGCACCTGCGCTCAGGTATGCCTGGTAATATCTGATGGCATCATCAATTCGATTGGTTCTGTAAGCCAGTTCGCCTTTCCAGTAATTGATCAACGGCAGCACTGCAGAATTGTTCGGATCTTTCATTGCTTTGTCCAGCAATGATTCGGCTTCCTGGTAGCGGCCATCATTGATCAACTCAGTGGCGCGGCCAAATAGTATTCGTGGATAAAGCCTTCGTACAGTTTGCGTCGGATATTGAATTCCTTCCAGGAGTGCTAATGCGTCTCTATAATTATTTGTATTCGCTAAAGCACCTACCAAAAGTTCAGTTGCTTCTTCTTTATATTTTGAATCGGGATAGTCATTTAAAAATGTACGCAAACTCTTTAAAGCCTCGTCCTGGTAACCCAACTCGTAGGAAAGTTTTCCATAATTGAATCTTGAGATTTCCCGTTGAGATGAATTGCTGTTGTTGGACGAACTGAATAAAAATGCATTTCTCGCATTAGATTTTTGGTTGGTTTTAAGGTAAGAATCCGCCAGCAAATACATGGCGTGTTGACTCAGCGAATCTTCTTTGCCGCTCAATTGCTTGAAACCTTCAATTGCCTGCGTGTACTGGTTTGCCTGATAATAAGAATAGGAAAGCTCGTACAAATCTTCGCGACGAACCTTTTGTGAGCGGTTTACGTAATCCTGCAAATAAGGAACTGCTTTTGCATACTGCTTTTTTTCAAAATACGCATGACCGAGTAGCTGTTTCAGTTCGAGGTCATAGTATTGGCTTTTCCCTTCTTTGATCTTGTTTTCTGCATAGGCAATCGCCTCTTCTTTTTTGCCCTGCACATAATAGATCTGCGCTATATAGTATGGAACAATAGATTCGTAACGCGGCTCACGCTCCACTACTTTAAAACTTTGCAATGCATCCGAATAGTTTTTATCGGCAAAGGCAATGAACCCGTAGTAATAATTTGCATCAATATAATTAGGATCAGATGGCATCTGCCTGATGCTGTTCAACAGCGGCTTTGCATTCCGAAATTGTTTCATTGTGAAATAGGAATAGCCCTGATGAAACTTCATGTCCGCTATTTCACGGTTGTTTAGGTTGGCAATATTTGATCCTTCGTACAGCTGCGCTGCATCCGAAAATCTTTGCTGGCGGAAATAGTATTCTGCAAGATGAAAATTCATCATCTGCACACGAGGGTTATTCCGGGTTATTGTAATGAAATCCTTTGCGTCATCTTCGGCT
Source organism: Bacteroidota bacterium (assembly GCA_023436425.1). GTDB lineage: Bacteria > Bacteroidota > Bacteroidia > Chitinophagales > Chitinophagaceae > Flavisolibacter. Next base: position 10,809 of record JAEZJD010000228.1, read on the forward strand.
TTCGAATCATTTTGTTTCAGCGCACTGACTATTGTGTAGTAGTTAATTTCCTGTGACTGAAGTGTATTATTGACCTTGTCGTTTTCTTTCAGTGATTGTTGCAGCTCCTTAAAAATCGGATAAGCAAGATTGTATTGTTCTTTCTGAAAATATTCTTTTGCTTCATTAAACTTTTCGTCGGGATTAGTGTAAACAGCGGTTTGTTGTGCGTAGGAAAAGAGCGAGAGAATACATCCAATTACAGGCGCAAAAAATTTCTTCATAGATATTCTTTATCCGTTCTGCGGATAACGTGTAAATATTCAATTTATTTTGAGGTGCGCCTCACACAAATGCCAACAGATTTGTAAAATTTCTCCACAAATGTGATTTACAGGTAAAGAGAATTTTGCAACTTTATTGTTGAAAGAAACACAATGAAAAGACTATTCATTACAAAACCGGCAGATCCTGTTTTCTCGTTCGGCATCTTGTTTCTGCGACTGGGTGCGGGATTGCTTATGTTGATCAATCATGGATATACAAAAGTTCAACACTTCAACGAAATGGCACCGAAGTTTGCAGACCCTTTTCACATTGGACCTTCCACAACGCTGGTGCTGGTGATTTTTGCTGAATTAATTTGTGCAGGCTTCGTCGTAATTGGTCTTTTCACCCGTTTGGCTAGCATGGTTTTGATTGTACACCTGCTGTTTGCATTTTTTGAAATCCACAAAGCAAACTATGCATCGCCACCGGTGGGTGGTGAAATGGCTCTGATATTTCTTACTTGTTTTATTGCACTCCTTTTCACAGGAGCAGGGAAATTCAGTGTCGACCGGCTTTTCAATAAACGATAGTTATTCTTCCGTATAGCTGCTCTTGATGGCTGTCCAGGATAGATTTCTGATGCTGTCCATCAGGAACCAAAGCGCCGCACCCGATAGTACCATACACAAAAGAACCGCGGGAATAATAGAATAAATGAAAAAGTGACCAATGGCAATTACTCCGGAGACAGCCAGCACAAACATGTTGCGAATAATCGATCCGGTTTTTACATCGTTGCTCTGCGGTGTTGAAAAAGGAAACATTTTATTCACCGAGTATACCATGACAAATGCAATCACGAGTTGATTGGTCAAGCCGAAAATAATGTTCGGCAACATCTTGACGCCGCCAATAAAAAGCCCTGCTATCGAAATAATGACGACCATAGGAATATAAAATTTCATCATTGCAGCCTTCGAAGCACCAAGAATTATTTCTCCCGGCTTCTTTAATGGAGCAGTGTAGTAG
>JAEZJD010000263.1 GCA_023436425.1 Bacteroidota bacterium
AACCAACACAGTTCTTACGATGGCCCAGTCGTCAAGAAATTTTTTCACTTCTTCTTCAGCAAGCAGTTTTGTTTCTCCATAATAGTTTACCGGATTGGGCAAATCATCTTCTCTGTACAAACCCTTCTCACCATCAAACACGAAATCAGTTGATAACAAAATAAAAAAGCACCTGCTCTTTTGCGCCTCCTGTAGCAAATTGATTGTTCCCTGTACATTAACCTGGTAAGCAAGATCTCTGTTGTGTTCACAATCATCAGGCTTCGATAAGGCGCCTGAGTGCACCACCGCATCCGGATTAAACTTTCTGAACACCTCTTTTACATCGGGCAAGCTGGTAAAATCGAGTGAACGGTAAGTGAAAATCTGGTAATCAAAGTTGATCCGAGATTCTCCTTTTCCTGTTGCGAACACTTGATAGCCGCTCTCCAGGAGCTGCTTCACGGTGTAATACCCCACAAATCCATTTGCTCCAGTAACAAGAATCTTCATTTTTCAAAAATAGAGTGGTTTCAAGGAAAAGCCTTTAGCCCTTGAACTTGTTGCTTTTTACGGAATTGCGGTTCCACCCCGTTCTGTGTTAATAAAGGTTAAGACTCTTTCAACGGTAAGCGACCGCACCTTGTTCTTATTAAATTCGCAACTCCATTTTGAACCGTCTATTTCCAAACTTTAAATTTTAACTATGAATCGCTTAGTAGCTGTTGCAGTAGCAACGGGCTTGTTCTTTTCATCTTATGCACAAAATCCCACAGGGCAGCCGCAAGGGCAAGCCGGTGGCGGTCCCGGAGGGTTTAGCAGAGGAGCAACTTCCACTGCTCCAAAGCTTTATTCTGAAGTAATTACAGCCAAAGCCAAAACCCAGAGAGGTTTATTTACTACGCACGTGGTAGATGACAAGTACTACTTTGAAATTCCTGATTCGCTGCTAGGCAGGGAAATTCTTGTAGTAAACCGCATTGCAAAAGCTCCGGCAGGTGCACGTGCTGGATTTCTCGGATATGCCGGTGATCAAATTGGCGAGAACGTGATCACCTTTGAAAGAGGTCCAAACAACAAAATCTTTTTGCGCAGTCAATCTTTTGCTGAGGCAGGCAGAGATTCTGCAGGTATGTACCAATCAGTGAAGAACTCCAACCTTGCACCGATTTCTGCTGCCTTCAACGTAGCCTCTTATCACACAGATTCAGTAACGAACAGGCGAAGCAGCGTGATAGACCTTACCGATTACCTGATGGGCGATAACGACATTTTCTTTTTCGAAGCACCATCAAAAAGGTCTTTGGGATTAACAACTTATCAAAGAGATAATTCCTACATCATCGATGTTCGTTCCTTTCCCAAGAACATTGAAATAAAAACCACAAAAACATACATCCGCAATCCACAGTCACAATCGCCGTTTGGTGGTGGCGCACCTACGCAGGGGGGCGGCTCAACTACCGGCTCACCAAGCACCTTCGAACTAAATAGCTCGTTGATTCTGCTGCCGGGCGTACCAATGAAACCACGCTACTTTGATCCGCGTGTGGGCTATTTTGCAACAGGCTATACTGATTTTGATGCTAATCCTCAGGGCGTCGAAACCGTTCGAATGATTACGAGATGGAGATTACAACCAAAACCTGAAGATGCAGACAAATATTTACGCGGTGAATTGGTAGAACCGCAAAAACAAATTGTGTATTACATTGATCCGGCGACACCAAAAAAGTGGGTTCCGTATCTTATTCAGGGTGTAAACGACTGGCAGGTTGCTTTTGAAAAGGCAGGTTTCAAAAACGCAATAGTCGGTAAGACTGCTCCAACAAACGATCCGTCGTGGAGTCTGGAAGGTGCCGGTTATTCCGCAATTGTTTACAAGCCTTCTGACGTGGCAAACGCCAGCGGTCCCCACGTGCATGATCCTCGCAGCGGAGAAATCCTGGAAAGCCACATTAATTGGTATCACAATGTGATGAATCTTGTTCGCGACTGGTACTTTATTCAAACCGCAGCTGTTGATCCACAGGCAAGAACACTCAAGTTCTCTGACGAGTTAATGGGTCAGTTGATTCGTTTTGTTTCTTCTCACGAAGTGGGTCACACACTCGGTCTCCGCCACAACTGGGGTTCCTCGTCAACTGTTCCTGTCGAGAACCTTCGCAACAAAGCATTCGTTGAAGCAAACGGCCACACTCCTTCCATAATGGACTATGCACGTTTTAACTATGTGGCACAGCCGGAGGATAACATTACTGAGAAAGGATTATTTCCGCGCATTGGAGATTATGACAAGTGGGCAATTGAATGGGGCTACAAATGGCTGCCTCAGTTTAAAACTGCAGCAGACGAAGTACCTTATCTCAATAAACTGACAATGGAAAAATTGAAGGATAAGCGCCTCTGGTTTGGTACCGAGTCCGATCCTGATGATCCACGTGGACAAAATGAAGATCTCGGCGACAATGCAGCTAAAGCAAGCGCTTACGGAATTAAAAACTTACAGCGCATCCTTACAAAGTTGCCTGAGTGGACGAAAGAAGCTAACAAGGATTACAGCGGGTTAAATGAAATGTACGGACAAGTGGTTTCACAATTTGGCCGCTACATGGGTCACGTCGCTAAAACTGTTGGTGGCATCTATACTACTCCAAAGATGCAGGAAGATCCGGGAGTTGTGGTTGAGTTTGTTCCGCAAGCAAAGCAGAAAGAAGCTATGCAGTTCTTGCAGGAGAATTTATTTAGAACACCAAAATGGCTTGTTGATAACAATATTTCAAATTATACCGGAACGAACAAATTGACCACAGTCAGCAATGCTCAGGACGCAGTTCTTGCTCGTTTACTTGGTAACAGCACCTTCAACAAGTTGTTCCGTTTCGAAGCAGAAAATCCTTCCGCTGCATACACTGCAAATGAGATGGTGACTGATTTGAGAAAAGGAATTTGGAGCGAATTGACGTCACGCCAATCTATTGACATGTACAGAAGAAACTTGCAAAAAATGTTCGTTGAAAGATTGATCAACAATCTTACTCCGGACAATACACCTGCAGCAGCGGCACCAACAGGCGGTCGCGGTGGCTTCGGTCAAACGTCTGACTACAGCAAAACAACAGATGCGATTTCTATTGCAAAAGCACAATTGAGAACGTTGCAAGCTGAAATCAGAGCGGCGTTGCCGTTGTACAAGGATGCAGAAAGCCGTGCGCATTTGCAGGATGTGAGCGACAGAATTACGCAGGTATTGAATCCAAAAGCATAACCACCAATCGCTCCTTCTTGCTGAAGAAGTGAGTTCAGCTAATTGCAGGCTCCCGACGAAAGTTGGGAGCTTTTATTTTATGAAAACGTCATATCCAAACCGAATAAGAATCGCAATTACAACAACCAAGAAGAACACGCGAATGAATTTGTTTCCCCTGGCGATGGCTATTCTTGCTCCAAGTATTCCGCCCAAAGCATTGGAAACAGCCATAGGGAGAGCTAACGCCCAAATTATTTTACTGTGAAATAGAAACAGCGTGATAGAACCAAGGTTTGTTGCCAGGTTAACCAATTTTGCATGTGCGGAAGAATGGAGAAAATCGAAGCCCAGAACAGTAATGAACGCCAAAATGAGAAAGCTTCCGGCACCCGGGCCGATAAAGCCGTCGTAAAAGCCAATGATCACACTAATGAGAACAGCCAACGAAAGCTGCCGGGTTGTAGAGTGTTCTTTTTCTTCATGCTGTCCAAAATCCTTCTTCAAAAAAGTATACAACGCAACTATTGTCAGCACGAAAAGCAAGATAGGTTTCATAAAATCATTTCTCACAATCGTGAGCAACTCGGACCCCGCGAAAGAAGAAAAGAATGCAACAGTGCAAATGACACCTACAACTTTCCAGTTTATATCAATCCGCTTGCTGTATTGCCAGGCGGCAAACGCTGTTCCGCTGAAGGCTGGAATTTTTAATGAGCCAATGATATTTACAACAGGAACCGCAGGAAGTAACACCAATGCTGCCGGCAACTGAATCAGTCCGCCACCTCCAACAATGGCATCTACAAAACCGGCTGCAAACGCCGCAACGCACAAAAGCAAAATGTGAAACCAGTCAATATGCATCAGAAGATATTCAGAAGTGTTTTGTGGGTGCAAAAAAATACTCTTCATTCTAAAAAATCAGAATTATTTTGCCGACATCCAAACACCTCCACCGATGATTCTCTCCGACAAAAGAATTTTAGAAGAAATTGAAAAAGGCACGATCAAAATTGCTCCTTACGAAAGACAATGCCTTGGCAGCAACAGCTATGATGTGCACCTCGGAAAAACCTTAGCGACATATAAAAATCACATTTTGGATGCGAAGCAGCACAACGAAATAGAATACTTCGAAATTCCGGAAGAGGGATTCATTTTATATCCGCATATTTTTTATTTGGGTGTAACACTTGAATACACAGAAACTCATGCGCATGTTCCCTTTTTGGAAGGTAAGTCTTCCACCGGTCGTTTGGGAATTGACATCCATGCCACTGCGGGAAAAGGCGACGTGGGTTTTTGCGGCAACTGGACTTTAGAAATTTCTGTAAAGCAGCCAGTCAAGGTTTACGCAGGAATGCCTGTAGGGCAGTTAATCTATTTCCCTGTTGAAGGGGAAATCGAAATTAAATACAATCAAAAAACAAATGCAAAGTATAGCGGTCAACCCGACCGGCCAATCGAAAGCATGATGTGGAAGAATAAGTTTTAAAACTGCAGCTCAGCCTCCAATCACATGAGAGCTTCCTAGCACCATTTCTTGCAGTTACTGTATGGTTCAGTCGGGATGACTGGATTCGAACCAGCGGCCCCGTCGTCCCGCACGACGTGTCCCGCCGTGCGGGACTACATGCCCGAAAGAAGTTGCTTAAACTTTGTACCACCTTTCCAACTCTTAATTTCTTTCTCTCTCTTCAGAGCTTCGGTGCGGCTGTTATAATTTTCAACATGGATAATCTCGAAAGGGATTCGATGTCTGGTGGAACGTTGATTTCCGCTATTGTGATACTTTAATCTTGCATTTACATCTTTCGTTTCACCGATGTAATGCTTTCCATCCTTTAAACTCTTTATAATATATACGAAGTGTTCCCCCATGTCGGGATGACTGGATTCGAACCAGCGGCCCCGTCGTCCCGAACGACGTGCGCTACCGGGCTGCGCTACATCCCGAAAATGCAAAAATAAACA
>JAEZJD010000213.1 GCA_023436425.1 Bacteroidota bacterium
TCCGTGGGGTATTGCAGTGCTGCCCGATGGTCGTTTGCTGATTACTGAAAAAGGTGGAACGATGCGCATTGCCACGGCAGCAGGACAACTGAGCCCTAAAATTACCGGTATCCCACCTGTGAATTCATCGGGACAAGGGGGGCTGCTTGGTCTTACACTTGATCCGGATTTTTCGAAGAACCGAATGGTGTATTGGGTGTTTTCCCAAGATGTATCGGGAGGCAATTTGACTGCAGTAGCAAAGGGAACGTTGTCAACTGACGATCGCAGCATGCAGAACGTAAAAGTGATTTACCAGGCCGCACCTGCTTTTCGCAGTAATCTTCATTATGGCGGTCGCATCCTTGTAGATAAATCGGGCAACCTGATTGTAAGTACCGGTGAGCGGTTTATTCCGGAAGGAAGAGCACATGCGCAAGATTTAAATGCTGCTGTTGGGAAAATTGTACGAATCACAAAAGACGGGCAGCCGGCAACTGGAAATCCATTCTTAAACCAATCCGGAGCACGACCTGAGATTTATTCTTACGGACATCGGAACGTTCAGAGTTTGGCTTTTCATCCGCAAACGGGTGACTTATGGGAAGCTGAGTTTGGACCTCTGGGTGGCGATGAATTGAACATTATAACTCCTGGAAAAAATTACGGATGGCCGGTAATCACTTACGGTTTGGAGTACAGCGGACAAAAAATTGGGCAGGGAATAACGCAAAAAGAAGGCATGGAACAACCGGTTTATTATTGGGATCCTGTTCTATCTCCCAGCGGAATGACTTTTTACACCGGCGATCAGATGAAAGAATGGAAGAACAACTTATTCATTACTGGCTTGAACAGCAACCATATTGCAAGGATTGTAATTGAAAACAATAAAGTAGTAGGAGAAGAAAGAATGCTTGCCGGCGAAGGGCAGCGGTTCAGAGATGTTGCTGAAGGAAAAGATGGCGCTTTGTACGCTGTGACCGACGAAGGTCGCTTGTATAGAATTGCTAAGAAGTGAAGTAGTCTCGCGATCTGCCTCCTCCCATTCGCTTAATTGTGACGCAGAGCCTCTAAAACGTTACTATAGATTCCGGTTCAAAAAAACAGCGCATCTATTTCGTCAATGCGCTGGTATGCAGAGGCATCCTCACGTCAACATTATTGCTTCACCTTTAATATCCATGCATCGGATTCAACGCCGCCATGACGGGCATTTACATCCCCGTTAGTGGAATTTGTTTGTCCGGCTATCACATACCCACCATCGTTTGACAGTTGAACAGAGTTGACAAACTCGGTAGCCGTTCCACCTAGTGCTCGTTGCCATTTGATTAACCCGGTACTACTTAGTTTCACAAGCCATGCATCTTGCGATCCATGGTTACCTACTACATCTCCATTTGTGGAAAATGTGGAGCCTGCAACTATATAGCCGCCGTCCAGTGTCAGTTGAATGGACCTACCAACGTCTTCGCGGGTACCTCCCAGACATTTTTGCCATTCAATGCTGCCGTTGCCGCTTAGCTTCACCACCCAGGCATCGGCGAAACCATGATTGTCAATCACATCTCCATTGTACGACATTGTAGAACCGGCCACAATGTATCCTCCGTCGGGTGTAGCAATCACAGATCTCCCGATGTCTTCGCTACTACCTCCAAGAGATTTCTGCCATTGAATATTGCCAACGTTGTTAAGCTTTACCACCCATGCGTCTGCGTCGCCATGATTGCCAGACACATCGCCATTGTTAGAATAGGTGTAGCCTGTTAATATGTAACCAGCATCGTTTGTTACCTGGAGCATATATGCATAATCATTCTTCGCCCCACCAATTGTCTTCTGCCATTGTATAGTGCCGTTTTTGGTGAGCTTGACAATCCATACATCCCGTTCTCCGGCATTACTAGTTACATCTCCATCGTCTGAATCCGTATGCCCAACAAAGACGTATCCACCATCGGGGGTGTTAAGAATGTAGTTGGCGAAATCACATCCATTCGAACCACCAAAAGTCTTCTGCCATTCAATAGCTCCCGTGCTGCTCAATTTCACTACCCATGCATCCGCCTCTGTGCCGCCATGATAGCCTCTCACATCTCCGTCATTTGAATAGGTCAGTCCAGACGTGATATATCCGCCATCCGGTGTTGGTTGAACAGAAAGCAGGTTTTCAGCAGCTGTTCCTCCCAAAGATTTTTCCCACTCAATAGTGCCGGTGTTACTTAGCTTCACAATCAACCCATCTGGCAATAGACCACAGATTGTGGGGCCAACGCAAGGCACGTAACAACTGTATGCAGCAGAGTGAAACCCGCTTACATCTCCATCCTCTGAATTGGTATTTCCGGCGATGATATAACCGCCATCGGGTGTGGGTGCGAAGTTCTGTGCTACGTCAGCACGGCTGCCGCCAATTGTTTTCTGCCATTCAATTGATAGGAACGTATTTGGTTGTACCGTTACTTGTACCGTATCCCTATCAAAGTATCCACCTGCATCTGTTATTTTTAACTCAAACTGATACACTCCTTCCTCGAGAGACTTAACTAAAATTGAACTTCCGCCTGGTACGTCAAACAGAAACGAAGCAGGGCCAGCGATCTTACTCCATTCGAATTTTACAATATTGTTGTCAGGATCAGTCGAATTACTGCCGTCGAGACCTACAAAGTTCGTTGGCAGCGCTATTGTTTTGTCCGGTCCTGCATCTGCCACTGGTGGTCGATTGGGTTGCCTCTGATCAGTTTCTTTTTTACAACAAATAAGGGTTGTAACCGTCGAGAATACTAAGATAAAATGAGCAAGAATCTTTTTCATATTGCAGCTTTAAATTGTAAAAGAGACCCTTCGGCCAAAAGGAAGTAGAATTGTTTCATCAAAGACATTTACATGTAAGCATTCGTTCAGTACCGTTGATTTACTTCACCAAAATACTGCTACGGCTAAGCAAGGCTTTCTGCAATTCGTCAAACCACTAAACCGAACTGGCACATTGTAGATCCGCAAACACCTAAGCCTTTCATCGGCGATGAACGGTTTACATCTTTTCAACGATCGCAGGTGTCTAATTTGTTTGTGCTCCGCATAGCTATTGTTTATTTTTATAAAGCAATGCTCATGAACCAACACCAATTTATTTTCTCTGATCAACAGCGGCACCGCGTGGCTCGGCATGTCGCATTTTGGCTGGTGTGGTGGCTCGCATATTCGATATTGTTTCACTATCCTATACATACGTTCAAAGCATGGAGCCTCGATCCAACCGTTACACCAAATGTTTTTCGCAACATGGAAAAAGTTGGATTGGGATGGTTCATAGTTAAGACCGCAATTTTCAATTCGCTATTGGCTGTTGTGTTGTGTCAGGCGATGTTCACGTATGCGGTGATTTATGGCATCTTCCCAATGTTCATTTTTAAGGAAAGTAAATGGATTCATGCAGTAATAGCAGTCGTGATTTTGTTATTCGCCGACTATTATGTTGCCACTTACTTTAAATTTTTCGTTTTGCTGGGAGATTATGTAGTTGGACTAAAGAAGAGCCTTCCACCTTTCAATGTGGCGGAGTCTAAGTATTCAATGATGAGAGAACAGTTGAGTAGCCTCCCCATTGTTACCGCCGCAGCCATCATGATCAAACTGGTAAAAAGATGGTGGCAACAGCAAAAGCAAGTCGAGCAACTTGCGCGGGAAAAAACAAAGGCCGAGCTACAACTACTAAAGGCACAAATACACCCGCATTTTTTATTTAATACCCTTAATAACATCTATTTCTTCACCTTGGCGCAATCGCAGCAAGCACCTGAAATGATCAAGAAGCTGAAAAGCATGCTGCAATACATCTTGAATGAATGCAACAGACCGTTGGTGCCATTGGACCAGGAAATTAAAATGATCCACGATTATATGGCACTTGAAAAAATCAGATATGGAGATCAATTGGAGATGGCAATTGAAACTTGTGCGTATACAGAAAAAATGATAGCCCCCTTGTTGTTGATACCTTTTGTAGAGAACAGTTTCAAACACGGAGCAAGCAAGATGCTAAACAAGGCATGGATCAAGTTAAAGATTAAGGTTGAAGATGATCAACTTCAATTCTCGATCGTTAATAGCAGGCCTCTGAATATCAATAGCAATGGTGCAAAGGGCAACATTGGATTGAGCAATGTAAAAAGAAGATTACACTTGTTGTATCCGTCCGCGCATCTCTTATCCATCAAGGAAGAGCCGGAAACCTTCTCAGTCCATCTCAGTTTACCTCTTACAGAACCATCGCTTCTGGCTAAAGAAAAAACTTCCAAACCAATGGCAAAATATGTCATGGCATAATTTAATTTTTTCTGACAAACCGCGTTTGCGTTTGCTTCGCCACGCTGCATTTTGGTTGGTTTGGTGGTTGTATTTTTCTTTCTGCGACTATTTATATCAACAGCCACCTCCAAGAGGCGGTCCGCACATGTACATCACCGTTGGCAATTTTTTATTGTTAAAAAATTTATTGCTGGTTGGTGTTGACGCCTTGGCTTGTTACGGATTTATAACCTTTCTGCTTCCGAAAATCAAAAGCCGAAAATGGTGGAAAGCTTTGAAACTAACCATAATAATGTGCATGGTTCTTTTTGTCGCCGCGTACATTACCTACTGGTACATTTTTAATTTCATCGACTTTTTATTTGGTCAGGAACAATCCCGGAACATTCCCACAAGGTTTTGGCCAGCTATTTATCTGGGATTTGTCAATCCAATCAAAGTAGTTGCTGCTGCAGTGGCAATTAAATATGTAAACAATTGGTGGCTGAAACGGAGGGAGAGCGAAAAACTTGAAAAGCAAAAAATCGATACTGAGTTTCAATTGCTGAAGGCGCAAATTCATCCGGAGTTTTTGTTCCACTCACTGGATAGTATTCACAATTTGGCTGTCGGCTCTTCTGACCAGACCTCTGACCTGTTGCTTCGATTATCTGATTTACTGAGTTATATGCTTTACGAATGTGATGGCGCAACTGTTTCTTTAGAAAAAGAGATTGCAATGATGAAAGAATATATGCTGTTTGAGCGTACAAGAATAGGTGAGAAACTCGACATGGAAGTCTCAATAAAGGGATCTTTCCCGCACCACGAGATTGCTGCTTTTATTTTGTTTCCATTTATACAAAACAGCTTTCGGTTCTGTAGTACTTCGCAGCACCCCTGGATCAACGTTGATATTCTTATCGAAGAGAATTGCTTTTCGATGAAGCTTGCAAATGGAATAGAAGATGATGTGAATGTTGAAGAAGTTCTTTTAGAAAGCGATTTTGAAAAGGTGCAAAAAAGGCTTACCTTTTTGTACCCTCAACAGCACCAGGTGAAAGTAGTTACAGAACAGGGAATGCTGCTTGTGATGTTGAAAATTCAACTGAGTGAATTGGTGCCACAATCTGGGAGTAATGATGTGTCGATATCTATTGTAAAAGGGAATGCGTATGTTTTACAATAATAAAATTCGGTGCCTCGTAATCGATGATGAGCCCCTCGCACGGGAAATACTGAAGCAGCACGTAGCCAACGTTGATGCGCTGGAACTGACCGGCACGTGTAACAATGCCGTGGAGGCGGTCTCTTTTTTGAAAACCAATTCAGTTGACTTGATATTTCTCGACATTCAAATGCCTCAGCTGCTCGGAACCAATTTCGTGAGGACGTTGAAAAATCCACCAAAAATTATTTTCACGACAGCTTATCGAAAGTACGCTGTCGAAGGTTTCGAACTTGATGCAGTGGACTACCTTCTGAAGCCGATATCGTTCGAACGGTTCTTAAAGGCTGTGAATAAGGTGCTTCAAATAAATGTCACACCAACTGAAGTTTCTTCTCCAAAAAATCCAAACGCAGTTGAGCAATCAAACTCTTTTCTTTATTTCCGCGCTGACCGAAAAATGGTAAAGGTTTATTTCCGCGACATCCTATTCATCGAGGCTTTGAAAGACTATATTAAAATTGTGACTTCGTCAAGAACTATTGTTACGAAATACGTTCTTTCAACGGTTGAAGAAATGTTGCCCGCCGGTGAATTCGTACGAATTCACAAATCCTACATTGTTGCTGTAAATAAAATTGAAAGCTATAACGCGGATGATGTGCAGGTTGGTGGTCACGAACTTCCTATTGGGCGGCTGTACAAATATGATGTGACGAGAATATTGAATGCATCATCAGCCACAAACTGAGTTATGCGCCAGCAGTGTTGCCATAAATGCATACTTCCTTTTCTTTTATTTTTTAACCTAACGGTGTTATTTGCACAAGAAGCGGTGTTGTCTGGACGAGTACATG
>JAEZJD010000004.1 GCA_023436425.1 Bacteroidota bacterium
ACTCAAAGTTTCGCATCAGCGACAAAGTGCTTGAAAAAATTATTCAGGATTATACACGCGAAAGTGGTGTTCGGGAATTAGATCGGCATCTCGCTTCCATTATGCGGTATCAGGCTAAGGAGCTTGCGATGAATAATAAACTAAAGTCGAATCTAAATGTCGACGATGTAGAAACCATTCTCGGCCGGTCACGCTACACGAATGAAATGTATAAGTCTGCTGCTATGCCCGGCGTAGCTGTGGGGCTGGCTTACACATCTGCAGGCGGCGATATCCTGTTCATCGAAGCTATTTTGAGCGAAGGAAAACCTGACCTGCGGCTCACCGGAAATCTTGGTGAAGTGATGAAGGAAAGTGCCATCACGGCGTTATCTTATCTCAGCGCCAATGCAAAAAAATACGGTATTGATTCAAAGCTTTTTGAAAAGAAAACCGTGCATGTTCACGTCCCTGAAGGTGCTGTGCCTAAGGATGGGCCAAGTGCAGGAATTACAATCTTAACTGCGCTTGCATCGGCATTTACAAACAAAAAAATAAAGCCTTATTTAGGCATGACTGGTGAAATCACTTTGCGTGGCCAGGTGCTGCCTGTCGGCGGTATAAAGGAAAAAGTGCTGGCTGCAAAACGTGCCGGCTTGCGTGACCTTATCCTTTGCTGGCAAAATGAAAAAGATGTGCAGGAGATCAATCCCGATTACATCAAAGGCGTTCAGATTCACTATGTGAAAACAATGAACCAGGTAATTGAATTAGCGCTGCAGTAAAACAAAATTGATGCTGGTGAAAAGACCGATTGGACGTAGTCTTTTATTACCAGCTCAGAAGTAACTCAAATTTGTTTGCGGGGTAACCGTCATCAAAGTTTCATACATCAACCTGATCGTCTGCTCAATATCATTTTTGTGAAGCATTTCAACTGTCGTGTGCATGTAACGCAGCGGAATTGAAATCAGCACTGACGGGCAACCATCATTTGCATAAGCAAAGGAATCGGTGTCTGTTCCAGTGCTTCTTGAAAGTGCACGCAGCTGAAATGGAATGTCTTTTTCATCGGCAACTTTCTCTACCAGCTCTAACAGCTTATTGTGCACAGCCGGTCCATACGACAAAACAGGACCTTTGCCACAGATGGTATCACCTTCGATGGTTTTATTAATCATCGGTGTTGTGGTATCATGCGTCACATCGGTGATAATGGCAATGTTCGGCCGAATTCGCCGGGCAATCATTTCCGCCCCGCGCAATCCGATTTCCTCCTGTACAGAATTTACCACGTATAGTCCGAACGGAAGTTTTTTTCTGTTTTCCTTCACCAGCCGTGCCACTTCCGCTATCATAAATCCACCAACACGGTTATCGAATGCACGACCGATATAATAGTCGTTTGCCAGTTCATCAAAGCCGTCCTGGTAAGTAACCACGCTTCCTACACGAACGCCCAAATCCTCCACTTCTTTTTTGTTCCGGGCACCACAATCCAGAAACAAGTTTTCAACTTTTGCAACCGGCTCTTTGTCTTGCGTGCTCAGTCTTGTGTGAATAGCAGGCCATCCAAAAACAGCTTTCACCGGTCCTTTTTTTCCATGAATAATTACCCGCTGTCCAGGAGCAATTTGATGATCAACACCGCCGTTGCGTTTTAGATAAAGCAAACCTTCGTTATTTACGTAATTAACAAACCAGCTAATCTCATCCACGTGTGCTTCTATCACCACCTTAAACTGACTGTCAGCGTTAACGACACCGACTGCTGTTCCGTAAGGATCGGTAAAAACTGTATCCACAAACGGCTTTACGTAGTCCATCCATACTTTCTGGCCGGTATATTCAAAACCAACAGGAGATGGAGTATTGATATAATTTCTGAAAAAATTTATTGATGCGTCTGTAAGAATATTCTGCTCTTTCTTTTTCCCTTTTGCCATGCTTGAAAATTATCGGACAAATTTAATTAAAATGAGCAATGACGCGGAAAGTGCCATCAGCCCATCGAGCGTAAAATAGTACAGGTAATCGGAGCTATTCTTCTTCGATGGTTGGTATAGCAGGATTAATACAAACACCGGTACGAACAGCAAAAAACATGTCATCCCGGAAAACCAATTGAGCAGAATGATGTTGGTAATTACTGCGACAATCACCGATCCCCAAAAAATAATACCAATACCTTTTTCGTCGAGGAATGTAATGAGGCTTTGAATGCCCGCTTTCTTGTCGTCTTCCACATCTCTCCGGTCGAAAACGATACAAATAGCATAAAGAAAAAAGAAGCGGTTTACGGTAAAAACTATGGCTGCCCAATTGATTTCATCTCCGCCAACCAGCAGCGGAAGAAGAACGGTGATGTGCGTCCACGCAAATGCAAGGAAAATAGTTTTTGCAAGAGCGATTTTTCTCAACCAGGTAAACAACGGGTGCGGAATTTTGGGTGCCGTGTACAAAAAAGTGAGAAAAGCTGTTACGCCAAGCCAAAACCAATGTTGGATCAATAGGAATGCGGTAATTGCAGCACCAATTAATCCGGCTGTGGCAAGAGCTAAATGAACGTATTTGTAGTTAATGTTCCAAAGCGTTTTCCGTGAGGGGTTTTGCACATGAGGTGGCGTAAGAAACCAATGAAAGTTATAGCTGCAAACACTGCCGCAAAAAACAAATAAAATTAAGGTGACAGATACAGGAACTTGAAACAACAGATAAGTCTGCAGTACCATTAGTACGGCGCAAACAGCTATAAACAAGCTACTGAAGACAAAAAAATCAAATGCTTTTTTGAGCAGGTTAATCAAAGTCGCCGCAGAAGTATTTTTTCTGATTCGGCAAAATTACTTCTATGTTGTTCTTTGTCAATCACCACCACGCCGACACTGAGATACCGGTTGTCAACCGGAGCAAGGCTTTCGTGAAAACTCGTTACATCGGAGCGAATCACTCCATATGAGATAATGACATTGAGTTCCACCTGCTCATTGTTGGGAATATCTAAATTGGAGATCGTAGTTCTGATGGTATCGGAATTCAACAGGTTATTACCGTTAAAACGTTTTCTCACAAGAAGAACGCTGTCGAAATCACCTTCCCTGTCCCGCAGCTCAGCACGGAAATTAATGAAGCCTCCATTTTGTACGGCCGATGGAGTGAGTGACTTCACTTCTACCTGCGGTTCTGTAGTAAATTTGTCTTTGCCGCAGGCGCTGAAAAAAATTACAAGAACAAGAAAACCAATTAGTCTTTTCATATTTACTCCTTACCAAATTTAAAGTATGACATTGGAAATACCTAAAGCGAACGATTTGGAGGAAAAGGTATTTTCAATTACAAACGACAATGAGTTTGAAAAGATTGCCTTCGAAGTTTTTAAATTTCAATACCAAAATAATTTTCTCTATCAGGAGTACTGCCGTTTGTTGCATGTTGATCCGAAAAACATAACCTCTATTAAGGAGATTCCATTTTTGCCTATTTCTTTTTTTAAATCGCACAGCGTTACCACTTCCGATTTCAAAGCTCAGGCCATTTTTGAAAGTAGCGGAACCACAGGCACAAACAGCAGCAGGCATTTTGTGAAAAACTTGAAACTGTACGAGAAAAGTTTCCTCACATGCTTTGAGAATTTTTTTGGATTAGTTTCTCGCCTTTGCATTCTCGGGTTATTACCTTCTTACCTCGAAAAAGAAAACTCTTCGCTGGTTTACATGGTTGATGCATTAATCAGGAGAAGTAGCAACCCGCTAAGCGGCTTTTACCTGAACAACTATGAGCAACTTTTCGCTACGGTGAACAAATTGGAGATGCAAAATCAAAAAGCTGTGTTGTTTGGCGTAACCTACGCTTTGTTGGATTTCGCAGAACTGTACCCAATTTCTCTGAAAAGCACCATTGTAGTAGAAACCGGCGGCATGAAAGGACGAAAAGAAGAGCTGAGCAAACCGGAGCTTTACCGCCGTTTGAAAAAAGCATTTGACGTTGATACAATCAATGCTGAATACGGCATGACGGAACTGCTTTCCCAGGCATATGCGGCAGATGGTGAATATAAGTGCCCCCCGTGGATGAAAGTTTTGCTCCGCGACGAAACGGATCCGATAAATGTCGGGCAATCTGTAGGCTGTATTAACGTAATTGATCTTGCCAATATTTATTCGTGCAGTTTTATTGCCACAGACGATCTGGGGAGGAAAGGTGCGGATGGTACTTTTGAAATACTGGGTCGCGTTGACAACAGCGATGTTCGGGGCTGCAGTCAATTAGTTGTTTAAACTTTCATTATTTTTTTATATTAATTTAGAGACAGGCAACCGATTTTTTCTCAGTTCGTATTCACTTGTAACCTGCCAACATTGGAATTGCTACTACATCTCATCGAGGGTTGTACGGAAAACAACCAACGGGACCAAAAGGCTCTCTACGAGCGGTATTATGGCTATTGCTTAAAGACTGTGTTTCGATATATATATAGATACGATCAGGCGGTAGATGTTGTAAATGATGGATTTGTCAAGGTGTTCAGAAATTTTCAAAAATTTAATTATACCCCGGGAGATGAACTGGAAATGGTACTAATGGGATGGATGCGCAGAATTATGATCAACACAGCAATTGATCATCTTAGAAAAAACAATTTTATGCCCGAGATAGGCGACATTTCGGAAAACATATGGATGCAGCACGACAAAAGCCAGGGTTCAGATCAGGGCATTCTTTACAAAGAATTGATTCAGCAGATTAAGCGTTTGCCTCCCTCGTATAGGACTGTGTTCAATTTGTATGTAATCGATGGGTTCACCCACCATGAGATATCGGAAAAGCTCGGAATCTCTGTGGGTACATCCAAATCAAACTTGTCCAAGGCTAGGGTGCAGCTACAAAAATTTATTAAAAGCAACGACAGCGAAATAGAATATGCAGCATCAAACTGACGATATGGATGACCTGTTCAGGAAGGCAGCAAAGGAGTATCCTTTGTCGGTCGCCGGCGCAGACTGGTCAAAGGTTCAGCAGAAGCTGCAGCAAGCGGAACCGGATGAAAAGACACGGCGTAGGCGAATAGGTGTTATTTGGCTCATGGCAGCAGCATTAATTCCTGCCGCCTTAGTGATGTGGTTTTTGTTTGCTAATGTAAAAACCGGCAGCGACTCGAATGACGTTGCAAGTAACAGCAATAAAGTAAATGTTACCTCTGGCTCTCGTGATCAAATGAATTTACAAACGCCGGTAAACGGTAAAGGATTAGAAGAGAAGGTGATTTTCAGAAATGAACCGGTAACGGGATCAGTTATTGTGACATCACATAAAACCCGTTCGACGGCTAATCCTCAGAACGCAATTGGCAGGGCAAATGAAAACGATGTCGCTGAAGCGACTATAGTTTTTAATAACAAGGACGCAGGAGGTGAGAATCACTCGATGGAGCTGCTCGCGGGTGCATTAGAGGCAAGGGAGGTAAATGAAATAGGTGGTGGAGACGCGGTTCATACCAACGACCTGACATTCAACATTACTTCCAATACTGAAAAAACAAAAAGGTTTTATATAGGTGCAGTGGCCGGAGCAGATGCCACGACTGTGCGATATCAACGAGTAAACCGCTTGAGCAATGACTTTGGATTTTTGCTCGGCTACAATTTCGCAAAAGGGTTTTCAATCGAAACAGGATTGTTCTCCACCAGAAAATACTACTTCAGCGAAGGCGAATATTTCAGCACCAGCCGGATCACGCTGCCGCCGAACACGAAAATTACGGCTGTAGATGGCAATTGCCGGATGCTGGAACTTCCGCTGACACTGCGTTATACTTTCGGCGCTATAGGATCGAGAGCTTCTGTTGCTGCAGGACTTACTTCTTACTTTATGAAAGAAGAAAATTATGAGTACACTTATTTTTACATGAACTCCGGCACCAGCCATGATGTTTACAAGTCGTATTCAACTCCATCTACTCACCTCGCCGCTGCGCTCAATTTATCTGCCGGTTACACGTTGCCCGCAGGCAAGTTCGCTGACATCCGCGTTGAACCCTACGTGCGACTTCCGTTAAAAGGAGTAGGCACCGGATCATTGCCTTTCACAAGCGGTGGTTTGCATATTGGGCTTACAAAGAAGTTGTTTTGACCCTGTAATGGCGGTGCTGAAACTCTGTCTTAACTCCGGGCTCATTATTTTTGAAAAAAAATCATGCGCCGTATTCTTATTGCTGCCGGATTTCTATTAGTTATACTTGCTTCAGTTATTGTTATTTGGTTTGCTGTGCTCAAACCGAAAAATCAGGAAAAACCTGCTACTCCGCCAGCCCTTGCCATCAGCAAACACAGTGATAGCTTCAACCAATCCGTGGAAAATTTAATGAATGAGTACTATGCTTTGACTGAAGCGTTTGTTAACTGGGATTCTGCTTCAGTCAACAATCGTTCGAAGGGCTTATCTGAAAAATTGAACAGTGTAGATTTAAACGAATTGAAAAAAGATACCAGCGGCATCCTTGAGACCGCAGAAGTGTTTTTGAATAATGCAAAAAATGATGCCCAGACAATTCAGCAGGAGCCGGACATTACTAACAAGCGGCATGCATTGAACTCTCTCTCAGATAATCTTTTCAATTTTTTGAGAGTGGTGAAGCATGATCGTTCCAAATTGTATTTACAAGAATGTCCCATGGCGTTCAATGATGAAGATCCCGGAATGTGGCTTAGCAAAACGCCGGAAATACGAAATCCTTACCTGGGACTACATCATCCGCGCTACGGAAAGGGCATGATCAATTGCGGCGAAACCAAAGACACTTTAAACTATACCGCCGCCCAATAAATGCTTAAACATAGTCTCGTTTGCACCGTTGTTTTATTGCTGCTGTCGTTTGCTGCTGCAGCGCAAGTGCGCTATACGATTAACGGATACGTGAAAGACAGCGCCAGTGGCGAATTGATCATCGGGGCAACCATTGCCGTTGGCGGACATAATGTGTTAACCAATCAATATGGCTTTTATTCCGTCACGTTGCCGGCGGGAGATTATGACATGATTGTTTCGCATTCAGCTTTCATAACCACAGGATATCGCATTTCGTTGGCGGCAGATGTGCAGCAAAACTTTTTACTTCGACCGAAAAATTCTGCACTTGCAGAAGTTGTTGTGTACAGCCGTAGGAGAGATGAAAATGTGCGCAATGCACAAATGGGAAAGATCGATCTTTCTATGAACCAGATCAAAAACATTCCACTTGTTTTCGGTGAAGTTGACATTCTGAAGGCTATCCAGCTTTTGCCAGGAATCCAAAATTCTGGCGAAGGAAATGCTGGAATTTATGTGCGTGGCGGTGGTCCCGATCAAAACTTAATTATGCTCGATGACGCTGTTGTTTACAACACAGGTCACCTTTTTGGCTTCTTTTCAATATTTAATTCTGATGCAATAAAAAATACTTCGCTTATCAAAGGCGGCATGCCTGCGCAATACGGCGGCAGACTTTCGTCTGTGCTTGATGTTTCCATGAAAGACGGGAATTCCAATGAATTTGTCACTGAGGGTGGGATAGGACTTATAGCATCACGTCTTTCGATTCAGGGTCCGCTTGTAAAAGACAAAGCATCGTTCATAGTCTCCGGAAGAAGAACGTATGTTGACCAGTTAGTGAAACCATTTGTGAAAGAGACGAGCAATTTCTATGGCTCCGGCTATTATTTTTACGATCTAAACGCAAAAGCAAATTATCGTTTTTCAGATCGCGACAGGCTTTATTTGAGCGGTTATTTTGGACGTGATGTTTTCACTTTCAACAATGCAAAACTTTCCTTCAATGCCAATATTCCCTGGGGAAATTCCACAGGAACTTTGAGATGGAATCATGTCTTCAACAGAAAACTGTTTGCAAATACAACAGTTGTTTACAACGATTACAAGTTCAGCTTCGGAGCTGCGCAAAGAAATTTTGAGATAAAACTTTCGTCAGGCATTCGCGATGTAAATGCGAAAATAGATCTCGATTACTATCCTTCAGGAAATCACAAAATTAAGTTTGGCGGACTTTCCACTTATCATAAATTCATTCCGAACGTCACTTCGGGTCGGCAGGATTCTGTTATTTTTAAACCAAGCAATGAAGGAGTGAAATATGCTTTTGAGAATGCGTTATACGTTCAGGATGATTGGGATGTAAGTGACAAATTGAAACTGAATTACGGCCTGCGGTGGGCAAGCTTCACACAATTGGACCTTATACAAAGTATGCCCGTGATGCGAATCAAAACAAGCTTGACAGCACTGTTTACAGCGATTTTGAAAAGATTCAAAACTATTCCGGACTTGAACCCCGAGCTACATTGCGGTTGTCACTCAATTCTTCCACTGCAATTAAAGCATCTGTTACAAGAAACCTGCAGTTCATTCACCTGGTGAGCAATGCAGGAACAACGTTGCCAACCGACTTATGGGTGCCAAGCACATTTCGTGTGAAGCCGCAACTGAGCTGGCAATATTCTGCAGGTGTTTTCAAAAACTTCAGCAACAACGAATACGAGACTTCGATTGAAGCGTATTACAAGAAGATGGATAATCAGATTGAGTATAAAGAAGGTTATACGCCATCGCTCAGAGACCCTGAAGAAGAATTTGTTTTTGGGAAAGGTTGGAGCTACGGAACTGAATTGTTCGTGAACAAAGTTCGCGGGAGATTAACCGGGTGGATTGGTTACACGCTGTCGTGGACGTGGCGAAAATTTCCTGAACTAAACAGCGGCGAAAAATATTTTGCGAAGTATGATCGTCGACATGACCTTTCTGTTGTGGGAACTTATGACCTGAATGAGCGTTGGAAGCTTGGAGCTGTGTTTGTGTATGCGACGGGAAATGCAACGTCGCTCCCGGAAAGATTTTATATCATCAATGGTGTGCTCACGCAGGAGTATAGCCGCATTAATCAATACCGGTTAGATCCGTATCACCGGCTGGACTTGTCGGCGGTTTATACAAAAAAGCAAAAGCCTGGCAAAAGGTTGCAAAGCTCCTGGGCATTCAGTATTTACAATGTGTACAGCAGATTGAATCCTTATTTCATTTATTTCGATCAGTCGGGCAGTCCATACAACGGAACTCTAAAAATTGAAACAAAGCAGGTTTCGCTGTTTCCCATTATTCCAGCAGTGACGTGGAACTTTAAATTTTGAGTGCTGGAGATACTGCATTTCAGCGATTGAATTATATCTATTTCAACGAAGAGGCTTTTCGGGTTTTAGAAATAAATCATACCTTTTTAAAAACAAACCAACACATGAAAGCTGCCACCAGTTTGATTGCATCTATTTTCTGCATGACCTTAATCTTTGTATCATGCCGCAAAAGTGATACTCCGGCCTCGAAAAACTTGTCCAATCTCCAGCTATTCCATGTGTCAGCTACAGCTGGGGCTGAGTTGAGGGAGATGGTAGAGTATTTTAAAGATCAGGAGCCTAAATTTCGTTTTGCTGAAACATGGTTGTTGAGAGGTCAAACTCCGTTATGGGAGCAAAGCTTTTCAGATGGTACGTTTTCAAATCGAAAGCAGCTAAATTCCTCAGAGCCATCCTTTTTTATTGTTCCGGTGAAGTCTTCCACAGGTGAAATAGTAAGTTACATTAAGTATGTGAAGAACAATACTGCAGCTAAGTTTCAGGTGGTTAATAAATCGGATGAAGTGGGAAGATTGAAGATTGCCAAAGACAGCGCTGCCAAAAAGAAAATCAGAAATCACCTCGCCATTTTCGGCTACTTTGAGAAGCAGCTTAATGGAGTAGATACTTTACCTATCGCCGGTACTAATCTAAGAGTTTTTGATGTTCGCCTCCAGTTCAGGCAAAGCGGAACTACTAAAGGCAAAACAACCGGCACCTGCTGGATATTAGAAACCTGCTACTATTATGATAGCGGTGGCAGTTCTGGCGGGACGGATGGCGGCGATGGTTCGGGTGCAGGAAAACTTCCTGTAAAGCTATTGGTCACCGATTGCTCGTAACAGTTTTATGGGGATTGTGGAGTTACCGAAGAGCAGTATATTGAGCAGCCGCCAGATAGTGGTGGTGGTGGCGGCGAGCCGCTGTATGATTTCAAAACAATAACGGATACTTACACTGGCGACGAAAACAATAACATTGATGGGGGATATGATGACACACCGTACTCTGTTTTTGATCCTACTGCTCAAGAATGGCCTAATATACCCAGCATTATACCAATATCTCAATTTATCGGTTGGGGTACATCGGGATATGAAAGGAATTGTATGGCATATGCAAAAGGTCAAATAGCCGTTAAAGGGTACCAAATTTCTAATTATGGAGCTCCGGGTCAAACCTTTCAAATTTATACATCAGCGAATGGAGCTAATCAAAGCATAGTAAAAGATGGAGTGAGTTATTTGATTTCTGCTTTACAGAGAGGTATACCTGTCGTGGTTGGAATAGATGATCAAACAGGATCATCAAATCCACAAACGGATAAGACCACCGATCATTTCGTTGTAATTGTTGGCTCCGGAAGTGACACAAAGGGAAAGTATTTCCTATTTTATGATAATGCTTCTGCGGATCCGAAACAAGGCGCCAGTCTAAATAATAAGTTGTACTATGACAGCTCATCTGGTATGATTCAAGGATCATCACAAACTAGTTATGCACAAGGCCTTACTTACACAGTAACCATGATACGAAAAAGCAAAAAATTATGACCTCTATTTTTAAAATAAACTGATAATTATGAGGTTTGTTTTGATCACTACTTTTAATCTTCTAATTTGTTGCCTTTGCTATTCACAAGGGAAACCACAAGCATCTTCTAAAACCAAGAAAGATCCTCATCTGCTAAACCTTCCAAAGGATACGGTAGTTTTTAATGCCATATATCTAGACATTGGAAAAGTTAGACAAAGAGAAATTCTTCAAAACCTTGCTTCTAAAAAATTGATAAGATTGAAAGATTACCCGTCTGCAATTCGTTTTGTTACTATGGGAGAGAATGACACTCTATATCTGCCCTACAAGGACCTTGATAGGTGTATGGATAAGAAGTTTCTTCAGTACATGGGACAACAAAAAAAGATAATCATTACCGCTGTTATTGTAAAAGAGATTTTAAAATATAAGGGCAAACCTTTCTTTCTTATTGAAAAAGTGGATTTTCCTGACCTATAAAGCAATTGTTTTGTACTCACACAGATTGTGCTCTTCAATCCTGGGTTTAGAACAGATTCAGAAGAGTTTATCATCTTCAGGCTGGACATGATTATTTTTATTGCACAGGTGGAGTGAAAGAAGTTTATTTATTTGTTTTAAACTAATGCATGAGGTACTTTGCTTCATTGATTTTGCTGTATTCTTTAATTGGCTGTACAAATGAAAAAGTCAAAAAGAACTCAATGAAGGCTGATGATAAAAACATTGAATTATTAAAACAGCTTGTTTTTGTAAGTGTATGGAACATTCTGCTGAAGCATTTGGAAATAGAGATAGCTCTGAAGTATGTAGCGGTCAGGTAAAAAATTTAATGGACTACAACGGTTTATTTTATAATATGATTGATTCAGTTTTAGATAGTATGGCATTATCTGTAATAAAGGCGCAGTTAGAAATTAGGGCTAACTATGGTAAGGATCCATATAAAAACTATGAAAATGGGAATATCACAACCTATACCTTAAGCTGTTTAGAGTTCTACAGATCGAGAAAATTGGATTCTTTTGTAAAATCTATTTCTCATGACAAATATATTCTGAACCTTGATAAGTAATATCGCTTTAAGAATCGCAATCGATTTCAAAAAGCATTTTTAATGCCGCGTTCTCTATACTGCATTTATATTATTTCTGTAATCGTTAGTTCATGTAATCAAAAAAATCCTGAGGATCACTTTTATGATATAGTCAACCAAAATTTTTTAAATTTTGTTGACACCGCGGCGTATACGTATGGTGCATTTATTATGGTTTCCGGAAGCAAGCCAGCTTCTAAACAACAACCCTCTGAGTTTACTGTATTGGTTAATTCAAATTTTGAAAGTGCTGACAAATTGATACCAGATTTAAACAGCCTTCTTGCAAATGATATTCGGTATAAGGATTACTCAGTTTTGACGCAACAAAAGTCTTCTTCTATTTTTAAAATTGATATCCAGAAGATAAAAAACACAGGAAAGTACAAGCTTAAGAATGTAGAAGGAATAGTAAGAGACGAGACCTCCATCGGAGAAGTGATTTTTTTTACTCCATTGATAAAGGGGGAGAGAGCAATCATTTTCGTATCTATCTATGTAGATCCAAAAGCAGGTTACACATCAGCTTTT
Source organism: Bacteroidota bacterium (assembly GCA_023436425.1). GTDB lineage: Bacteria > Bacteroidota > Bacteroidia > Chitinophagales > Chitinophagaceae > Flavisolibacter. The sequence continues at coordinate 12,301 of JAEZJD010000004.1, forward strand.
TTACTACGAAAAATTCAAAATCATTGGAAAATACAGGAGAAGGTTGAACTATCAGTATGGTAAGGCTTTTTGGCTTTAAGGGACATTTAATTCATTGGGATTTGCAGTCCGGAGTTAGAAAACTCTTTTCTGTATTTCAAAAGTGACAGCTCTTTCATCTTTGTCTCCAGAACAATGTCAACATCTTTCCCGTAGGTATTGATTTGTTCATGTACCCAGTCAGAGTGAGCTTCTTTCTTTGCAATAGGATCTTCTTTTTCTTTTCTGGAGCTGGAGTAGTGAAATACAGGTTTTACGTTCCAGGTTATATACGCACTATTGAATGCTTCTTCTTCGCTCTGCATGCCGGGATGCAGCCTGTGATGAAAATAATCAAAGACGATGGGAATGCCGATCATTTGGTGCAGCGGCACAAGATCGGCAACGGTGTACAAACCACCTTTATCATCGTTCTCGATTGTAAGTCGTTGTCGTAAAGATTCCGAGAGTTTTTTAAAATTCTCTGCAAAGCGTTTCAACGTTTCATCCTTATCACCATAAGCACCACCGACATGGATATTTATTTTGTTCAAATGCGAAGCCGGAATATTCATCAGGTCGAAGACCTCTGAATGGGTTTCCAGTTCTTTAATGGTGTTCTTTAAAACATCGCCGCTGCCCGCCAGCTTATTGAAAGGTCCAGGATGAGCACTCAAACGGATGGGAAATTTCGCTGCTTGTTCAAGTACAGAATGAATTTCTTTGTAATCAGGCAGGTCTTTAAGCTTGTATTCCGATGCCCACGGAAAAAGATCAGATGTTACACGGAAAACTTTGATGTCGTTTTGGGCATTCCACTCCAAAATTTTAATCAGATCACGAACGTTTTGCAGTGCAAGCTGAGATGCATATTGAAGTCCTTTCTCCAGAAATGTTTTCCTGATCATGCCTCGGTTGCAGCAGATTCCTTCTTCAGCAAGAGTGAGATTTAAACAAGCATAACCTAATTCAACCATGTTTCTAAATGAGCAGCAAAAATGCGCTAATCGCTTTGTTCGTGAGGTGCTGATGAAATATTTGTGATTTTATTGCCTCTCAAAAAATCCTCAATATTCATTCGCTTTTTTCCTTCAAGCTGCAGTTCAAGAACTGAAATGTAGCCATTGCTGCAGGCGAACTTCAAAAAGCTTTTGTTATCTGTTTCGAAGCCGCCGGGAGAGGTATTTGGTTTTGTAAATTCTTTTTGTGAACGGTAAACCTTCAGCAGTTTTCCGTTGATGTGCGTGAAAGCGGCAGGGTAGGGTGATAGACCGCGAATAAGATTATGCACTTCATCAACTGTCTTGTTCCAGTCTATTTCGCAAGTATCGGTGAAGATTTTCGGAGCATGTTTTATTGTCAATTGTCCATTGTTTGGTGTCGATTGAGGCTGTTCAACAATAGAACCATTTACTATACCTGCTATGGTGCTGACCAAAACCTTTGCACCGAGCTCCTTTAACCGATCGTGCAATTCACCCGCGGTTT
>JAEZJD010000095.1 GCA_023436425.1 Bacteroidota bacterium
GCGGGCACCTTCACAAGAATAGCAGGTGGTCAAACGCTCGGTGTAGATTCTGTGGCAGGATGGAGAGCAAATGATCCCGGGCAAAACAGCAAAAGAATCCTGCTGGCATTAGCGCCGTCTAATCAAAACATAGGGTATGTGTATTACGAAAATGGTCTAAGCTCCACTGCGACACCGGCACAACCGGAAGCAGACTTGTACAAGTTTGAAGTTGTAGGCAACACCGTTACCTGGACAAACAGATCGGCAAATATGCCCGACTATCCGAACGGTAATTTAGGAAACATTGACCCGCTGGCGATACAAGGTGGCTATGACATGATGGTGAAAGTTTATCCTACCGATCCGAATATTGTTTTTATTGGCGGAACAAACTTGTACCGGTCAAACGATGGTTTTGCTACGCCGAGTAATGTTTCGTGGATCAATGGATACGCAGGATTGTCAAATGCCGGACAATACCCCGGTGGCGGTTGTCGCCCTGATGACATGTGCGCAGGTCACCCGGACATTCACGACCTGGTGTTCAATCCTTTAAATCCCGCTGAGGCAATTTGCGCCAACGACGGCGGTGTGCAAATGACCCAAAACATACTTGCGGGAACAGGTACGTACCAGTTAACGCAGGTAAGCTGGACGAAGCTGCCCAATTATCAAACATTACAATACTATTACGTAACGCTTGACCCTGACGCAAACAGAAACAACTTTGCGGGTGGGGCTCAGGATAACGGTGCCATGCTTCGGGAAAAAATTCAGCTGTTCACTCCTTTAAAAGACAGCAACGAACACCGGATGATTTCCACAGGCGATGGGGCCTCGGTAGGTTTGTCGAGGGTGAATACGCTAAGCCAGGCGCAATTCTTTTATTACGGCATTCAGCTGGGAAGAGCACGAAGAATATCCACCGAAACCGGCACAAGCCTACAAATCCAACCCGACAAACTCACAGTGAATCCGAATTATCCAACAGAACCCGGAGGTGAATTTGTAACCGTGTTTAAGCTTGATCCTGACAACACAGAAGACCTTTATTACGTCAACTTCAATCGTCTTTTCCGAACCACGTCTGCCTCGTCAGTTGCAGCAGGTGGATGGACGGAATTATTGGGTGTTTCCTCGGCAGTTAATCCTGCGAATCCGTCATCGGGCACCAACATTTCCATCCGGAGCCTTGCATTTACCCGCGGTTTGTATAATGCTAATCACACTTTATTTCTCGGAACAACAAATGGAAAAATTTTCCGGCTCAACGACCCGAGGAATGCCGATGCGAACGCCGCACCCACTGACATCACACCGCCAGGGCTCGCCGGTAACGTGCAGGATATTTCCGTAAATCCGAACAATGACAATGAAGTGCTTGCAGTAGTTTCCAATTATAACACGGTGAATATTTGGTGGACCAACAATGCAAAAGCTACAGTTCCCACCTGGGTGAATGCAGAAGGCAATCTTACGTTGCCATCCATACGAAGCTGCGCCATTGTGGTGAAAAAAGAAGGAACCACCCCTGTTACAGAATATTACGTGGGCACGTCGGTAGGGCTGTACAGCGCCACAAGCATAAATGGTAGTTCCACGGTTTGGCAGAGAGAAGGAGCAAACGTTTTGAATTTTGCAGTCATTCAATCAATGGCATACAGGCCGGTTGACAACACATTGGTGTTAGGCACGCACGGAAATGGGATGTATTTTGCAAACCTCGGAACTCCAAACTTTGTCCCGGTCGGCGATACACCTGTAAGCACCGACACAACCTTCATCAGAGTTTTTCCCACCATTTCGTCTACTAAGGTTCATTACGAAAAAGGGAACATTACGGGTATAAAGAAAATCACTATTCAACTGTTTGATATGGCGGGCAGATTGGCTTTCAAAAGAGAATCCATTTATACCAGTGGCGATGTTCCGATTCATCACCTGGCGTCCGGTGTTTACATATTGAATATTTTCAGTGATGATAATAAATACAAACACGTGCAAAAGATCGTGAGGCAATAAGCATGAAGCATAGAGCACTTGTAAAAAGTTTGTCTCTAACGGTGGCGACTTTCTTCATTATTCTTGGGTGCTCGGCCCAGATGCAAGGCACGGCAACACTTTATGGCTATAAACAAGGAATTGCCCCCGGTGTTCAGCAAAACGTGGCAGAGGAAGGAACAGGAAAGCAAGTGACTTCTTCTTCAAGGGGTTCTTACAATTACCATATTTATATATCCTCTCCTGATATAGTTTATCCGGCTGAACTGTGGCTGAATGGTGAACGGTTTTCCGTTCGCACCCGGTCGATATCCGCACCGGTTACGGTAACGGCTGATGACGATCAAAAAGTAGTTACACTTGTGCCGGCAACGTCAGAAAAAGTCCTTCAATTAACTCCCGCTCCACCGGTTGACAAAGAGCTCGCTTTTTTAAAACATGTGACAAAGGAAAACGAGCTGGTGGTGTTGTATAAGATGAAAGGCAAATTATATTATCAGAGGCTAAAGACGTTTAAAAAGCTTCCGTCCGTCGTACTGCAATAAAAAAGGCCGGTAGGAATACCAGCCCTTTTAACCTAAACCGTCCGACTAAATATTTTGACCTGCTTTGTAGGTGAATTTCTTGTTTGTTTATTTTCAAGTTCTATGCCAATAATTGCTTTTTGGGGATAACTTAGACCCGATTTGAACTAAAAACAAAAAAATGGCTTTGTTACCGTGGCAAAAAGGAATTGTTACCAGAATTGAGAACGAAACGGATCACACGAAACGCTTTTGGATTAAGTTGCCAGAATCGCCGCGTTTTGATTTTATACCGGGTCAATTCGTGACGCTCGACCTTCCCGTTCACGAAAAGCCCGCCCGTCGCTGGCGCAGCTACTCCATTGCGTCTTGGCCGGATGAGACGAACGTGATTGAACTGGTAATTGTACTGATGCCCCACGGAACAGGAAGCAAGTATTTGTTCGAAAACATTCACGAGGGCTCGGAGCTTACTGTTCGCGGACCGCAAGGCGTTTTCACTTTGCCGGAAGTTATTGAAAAAGATCTTTTCTTCATTGCTACAGGCACAGGCATAGCACCCTTTCGCAGCATGATACATCACATAAGGAATAAGAACATTGCGCACAAAAACATATTCCTTCTTTTTGGCACCCGCAGCAAAAAAGACCTGTTGTATTTCGATGAAATGACAAGACTGGAGCAGGAGATGACCACATTCAAATACATTCCAACGCTTTCACGGGAGCAATGGGATGGATGCTGTGGATACGTTCATGAAATATATGAGAACCTGATTTACGAAAAGATGAGCGGGTCAACTGAACTCCCGCCTGCAAGCTTTTTCCTGTGCGGATGGCGAAATATGATTGATGAAGCGAAACAAAGAATTCAGAAATTAGGCTACGACAAAAAATCTATTCACCAGGAATTATACGGTTAATGGTAACTGTTAAATTCCATTCACAAATGACCTCCTTCTCTTGTACTTAGCTTACCTTTGCAGCGCAATTCTGAGATGATCATCCGCAATTGAAGACACGATCTGTGTCGCACGGAACCTGCCGTCGGTAGTTTCCATTTTTTTAAAGTAAATCGAAAACTATGATTAGTAAGAAAACTATGAGTGTGCCTTCTATTGTGCAAATAGAAGAGGTGGAATTACGAGAACTATTACATGAAGTAGAAGAAAGAGTGGCAACAGATTATTCGTTGTCCCAAACTTTCAAACAGAAAAGAAAATTTACCGCTGTTGACTTTTGGAACTGCAGAAAGCAAAGCCGTACTGCAGGCATTATGATCAGATAAGTAAATCGCAGAATAAAGAAAAAGCCCGCAGTTGCGGGCTTTTTCTTTACAACGTCTTTTGTACAATATCCCGAATTTGCTCTATTGATATTCGCTCCTGCTGCATTGTGTCACGATATCGGATGGTTACCGTATTATCTTCCTTTGTCTGATGATCAACGGTGATGCAGAATGGAGTACCTATTGCATCCATCCGTCTGTATCGCTTCCCAATGGTATCTTTTTCTTCATAAAAACAGCGGAAATGCTGCTTGCATTCATCCATAATGCTTCTGGCAATTTCAGGTAGTCCGTCTTTTTTTACGAGCGGCAACACCGCTAATTTTACCGGCGCCAGTTTTGCCGGCAGCTTTAATACGACACGACTATCCTTTTTTTCATCCGTACTTAAATCCTGTTCTTCATACGCTTCGCTCAACACCATCATGACGGTTCTGTCCACACCGATTGACGTTTCTATTACATAGGGAATGTAATTGCCAAAAGGTTTTCCTGAGGCAGGATCAATGTCGTTGTCGAAGTACTGCATTTTCTTTTTACTGTACTCCTGATGATTTTTCAAATCGAAGTCTGTGCGGGAGTGGATGCCTTCCACCTCCTTGAAGCCGATTGGAAAATTGTATTCAATGTCGCAGGCTGCATCTGCATAATGTGCAAGCTTCACGTGATCATGAAACCGGTATTTTTCAGCAGCGATACCAAGGCTTAAGTGCCAGTTCATGCGGTTCGTCTTCCAATGCTCGTACCACTCCTTCTGCGTGCCGGGACGGATGAAAAACTGCATTTCCATCTGCTCAAATTCTCTCATGCGAAAAATGAACTGCCGCGCAACAATCTCATTGCGAAACGCTTTTCCAATTTGGGCAATGCCAAAAGGAATTTTCATTCTTCCTGTTTTTTGCACATTGAGAAAGTTGACAAAAATTCCCTGCGCAGTTTCTGGTCTCAGGTAAATAACGTCCGCCTCTTCGGTAACGCTGCCGATCTGCGTCGAAAACATCAAATTAAACTGGCGCACATCTGTCCAGTTGCAAGTGCCACTGATGGCACACGCTATTTTATTGGATTCGATTAAGTTTTTTAAGCCATCAAAATCATCTGCGGCGAAAAGATCGTCCATTTGTTTCAGCAGAATTTCGGACTGATCTGCATGTCCTTCCTGTTCCAGTTGGGCAGCCTTTGCTTCTATCAAATGATCGACCCGGTAACGTTTTTTGCTATCCTTATTGTCAATCATCGGATCGTTGAAATTGTCCACGTGACCACTGGCTTTCCACGTGGTTGGGTGCATGAAGATCGCTGCATCAATCCCCACAATATTTTCATTCATCTGCACCATGCTTTTCCACCAGTAATCTTTAATGTTTTTCTTCAGTTCACTACCCCATTGTCCATAATCATAAACCGCGGCCAAGCCGTCATATATTTCTGATGAGGGAAAAATGAAACCGTATTCTTTGCAATGAGAAATAATTGCCTGAAACCTGTTGCTATCGCTTGCCATAGTGGCGCAAAAGTAATGCTGTTTGAAGATAGCCGTTTGACTATGGACGTACTTTTCTGATCAGCATTTGATTTGATGATGACATACCACCAATCAACCAACCATCATGTTACCTTCACATCATCACCTGTGGCTTCATCTTCACGTTTCTTTTTTGCTTCCACCTGCTTCAATGATTTTTTTCCTTCTTCTACCTGCACTTCTTTTATCCAAACCGCATATTGGTTCGGATGGATAGGTTGACCGTATTCGGCAGCGTAGATGCGGGTTAACTCTGCGCCCAAATACAAAATAATGGCGGAATAGTAAACCCAGATGAGCAATACAACAATGGAACCCGCCGCACCGTATGTGCTGGAAATATTGCTGGTATTTATATAGTATGTAATTCCAAACTTGCCGATAAGAAAGAGAATGGATGTGAGTAATGATCCTGTGAAAATATCTTTCCACCGGATTTTAGCATCGGGTAGAACTTTGAAGATTATGGCAAACAAAAGCGTGGTGACAATCAAGGTAACCAACAAATTGATTATGTAAAGCACCGCCACCGCCACTTCCGGAAACTGTTGCTGCAAACGACCCATCAACGCTTCGATCAATGCATTTATGAT
>JAEZJD010000174.1 GCA_023436425.1 Bacteroidota bacterium
ATATAAAACTTGCGATAAGCGGCTTGATAGAATGTGCCGAATGTGGCGGCAATTTTTTCCGGCTTGTTATTTTCTTTTTTATATAAATAGGCTGCGAGGAGAATTCCGCCAACAGCTAATAATACCGGAGTAATAGAAAACATCGGATCGAAGTGGCTCTCCAGTGCAGCGCCATCTGACGTGACATATTTGCCAAAAGGAATGAAACCTGCCACTACTGCACAAGCTGCAAGAATAACCAGTGGAACTTTCATTGATACAGTTCCTTCACCATGGTGATGAGCAACTTCTTTTGTCTTGTTCCTAAAGATGGAAAAGTACAAACGGAACATGTAGAATGCTGTCAGTGCTGCTGTAAATAACGCTAAACCATAAATGAGTTTGTTGGAGTGATACGCGGCGAGTAGAATTTCTTCTTTACTGAAAAACCCTGCAAATGGCGGAATACCGGCAATAGCCAAACAGGCAATTAAAAATGTAATGTGTGTTATCGGCATGAGTTTTCGCAAACCACCCATGTCCTTCATTTCATTGCTGTGAATGAAATGGATAACGGCGCCGGCGCCAAGGAATAACAACGACTTGAAGAAAGCGTGTGTAAACAGATGGAACATGGAAGCAGTGTATCCCAGCCCTGCTTCGTTGCCGTAACCAGACACGCCCAGTGCAAACATCATGTAGCCAATTTGCGACATGGTGGAATAAGCAAGCACCCGTTTTATATCTGTTTGGGTGCACGCAATGATGGCTGCAACAAATGCAGACAATGCGCCGACATATGTTACAATTTGCAATGCTGCAGTATCGAAGTGGAACAGCGGAAACAAACGTGCAACCAGGTAAACACCCGCAACAACCATTGTAGCTGCGTGGATCAAAGCTGAAACAGGTGTGGGACCTTCCATGGCATCGGGCAGCCAGATGTGCAGTGGGAACATTGCAGATTTTCCAGCGCCACCCATGAAAACAAGTGTCAATCCCCAGGTGAGTGCCGACACACCGAGGAAGGAAGCTGTAGTCGCACCAATAATTTCAGATGATTGTGCAGCAGTAAGCCTTTCCATCATTGTGTTTATATCCAGCGTGCCGCCTGTGAAAGCAAGTATTAATATGCCGATCAAAAATCCTAGATCAGCAAAACGGGTAACAATGAAAGCTTTTTTTGCAGCAGCCACCGCCGATGGTTTGCTATAATAAAAGCCGATCAACAGGTAAGATGAAACACCCACCAACTCCCAGAAGAAATAAACCTGGAACAGATTGGTGGAAAGCACCAGGCCAAGCATGGAGAAAGTAAACAGTGATAAGAAGGAATAATAGGTGGCAAACCTTTCTTCACCTTTCATGTACCCCAGGCTGTAGATGTGCACCATCAGCGAGACGAAGCTCACAACCACAAGCATCATCACCGAAATCGGATCGACAATAGCACCCATGTCGATCGAGACGCTGGGCGAGAACTCAAGCCAGGTGAATTTGAACGCCGTTATTTTCTCGTAAACCCCATTCACCTGCCCATTAACAAAAAAGTAGTTGTAAGCAGTGTATAACGACAACGCAGTAGATCCGAGCAATGAAGCAGTTCCGATAATACCCGAAGAAGTTTTGAAATATTTTCTTCCAAACAATCCAAGCAAAACAAACGTAGCAAGTGGAAGTAAAGGAATGAGTGCGATATAGGAATAGGTGGACATGGCTGTTAATATTTTAGTTCTGCAGCATCTTCAACGTCAATCGAATTATGGCTTCTATACAAATTGATAATAATCGCTATAGCCACAGCAGCTTCCGCAGCAGCAATGGTGATGATGAAAATTGTGAAGAAAATACCGTCAAGTTTATCTGGATACAGATACTTGTTAAATGCAACGAAGTTGATGTTCACGCTGTTCAGAATAAGTTCGATAGACATTAGCATCGTTATCATGTTGCGTCGTGTAAACAAACCGTACATGCCGATAAAGAACAGCGCGGTGCTTACAAATAAAATGTGCGTCAATGGAACAGAACTCATTGTACTTCCTCCTTCACTTCTGGTACTGAAATAATTTTAATTGCTGCTTCCGGCTGCACAGGCTCACCAACCCTGGCACTGCTGTGGCGGTTCAGTATTGTTTTAGATGCCGGCGACTTCATCGCAATAACAATACAGCCAATCATCGCAGCCAGCAATAAAATGCTCACCACTTCAAACGGTAGAACGTAGCCGTGATCGGCAGGGCTGAGCATTTGCTCACCAATGTCGGAAACACTCACGCTGAATGGAGCCACAGGCGTTTTCGTAAATCCGTAGTTGTTGATCAGATTGTACGAAAAACCGAAACCAAATAATGCAGCAAGGATGGAGAAGATGTTTCTTTTCATCACAGGCTTTGCCATTTGGTTGCCTGCCTGCTGCGTAAGGAATATAGAAAAGATGATGAGCACAACGATGCCGCCGACGTAAACAATGATTTGCACTGCGGCAATAAATTCTACCTGCATCCAGAAATACATTGCTGCTATGCCCACCAGTGAGAACAACAGCCATATTGCGGAGCGGAAAATTTTCCTTGTTGTTACTGCCAATAGCGCTGCTCCTAAAATGAAAGCAGAGATGGCGTAGAATATGATTAAAGAAGCGTCCATTTGAAATGTTTTATTCGATGCCGGCTCTCAGTTTTGAGCCCGGTTGATTAAGCACTTTGGTTAATTTTTTTCTATCGAAAACACTGTGCTCGAAGTTTCGCCCCATTTTAATGGCATCTGTCGGGCATGCCTGCACACAAAGGTTGCACATGGTGCACAGCTCCAGGTGATATACAAATGTGTCAACAGCTTTTTTCTTTTTTCCGTCGGGAGTGATGTCAAACTTAGTCACCACTTTAATCGTTCCGTTCGGACAAGCCAGCTCGCATGCCGTGCAACCTGTGCAGGCATGCTCATTGTTTTCGTCGTGCGGCATTATCACTTCGCCTCTAAAGCGTTCTGCCATCACCAGCGTGTCACGATTGTCCGGATACTGTTCCGTGATAATTTCTTTCGGACGAATGAAGTAACCGCCGGTGGTTTTCATGCCTTTCGCCAGCGACTTCACCGCTCCAAAAACTTCTGATATATATTCTTTTAAAAACATAAGCCCCCTCCAGCTCCCCCGGAAGGGGGAGAGTCCACCGCACAGCCCCCGCTTTGTAAGATGCTGTGTGGGATTTTTTTTAATTGTTGATGAATTTGAAACACTTAAGAACACTATTCAAATGCTCAAAAGAATTACAGAACGATGAACGTAATGCGACGCAACAGAAGCTAAATAGTAGATTGCTGTTGGTTACAAAATCATCAACTTTATTATAAAGAACTACTTACTATTTTATATGCTCATCCCAACTCCCCTTTAGGGGCTGGGGTTAAAAGTGCCACCCCATTATCGCAATTACTGTTACCAGTAACAGGTTGAACAAACTAATTGGCAATAAATATTTCCACTCAAGATTCAGCAATTGATCCACACGCAACCGTGGGAAAGTCCATCTAAACCACATGATCAAAAAGATCAGGAAAAAAGTTTTTCCGAAAAACCAGACTGATGATGGTATGTAGTCCATGATATGGTTGAATCCACTCCAGTTGCCAACGTGTAAGGGCATCCATCCACCGAGGAATAATGTAGCGCCAATGGCACAAACGATAAATATGTTGATGTATTCGGCCAGGAAGAACAGAGCAAACTTCATCCCTGAATATTCTGTATGGAAACCTGCAGTGAGCTCTGACTCGGCTTCTGCGAGATCGAAAGGTGCACGGTTTGTTTCTGCTGTTACGGCAATAAGAAAAATGATAAACGAAATAATTGCAGGAATGTGCCCTTTGAAAATCCACCAGCCGTTTGCCTGCGATGCAACAATCTCAGAAATCTGCAAGCTCCCTGTTAGCACCACGATGGAGATGATGGCAATACCTGCAGACAATTCGTAGCTCACTATTTGTGCGCCGCTACGCATTGCGCCAAGCAATGAATATTTGTTGTTGCTCGCCCAACCTGCCATCAAAATTCCGATAACACCCAGAGACGAAACAGCGGTGATGTACAGCACGCCAATGTTGATGTCCCAAATTTGAAAACCCTTTGCAAAAGCTATCGGTGCAAGCAAAAGCATGGATACAATCATTACAATAAAAGGCGCAATGTTGAAAAGCAGTTTGTCTGCACCCTGCGGAGTTAAGCCTTCCTTCAA
>JAEZJD010000234.1 GCA_023436425.1 Bacteroidota bacterium
TGGTTAAGCAAAACAGAATGAGGATAACAAGTATAACGCTTAAAAGTATTTTCAGGACTTGCCTCAGTATATATGTTTTTCGTGTAAAAGTAGATGAATCACGTGTTAAGACAAATTCAGTACCAGCAGGTTACATGAACGAATTGTGAAAAAATTGCTTTGAAAACACCACCTGCTGAATTTACGTTATCCAAAGCACGAACCGGTAGTTCAATAACTTTGAATAACAACTTATCCAATGAAGCAAAAATTTTCACTCGTTATTCACGGCGGTTCCGGAACAATTACAAGGCAGAATCTCTCGTCCGAGAAAGAGCAAAAGTATCTGCAGTCGCTTGACCATGCGCTGAACAATGGCTGCAGCATTTTGCGCAGTGGCGGCTCAGCGCTCGACGCAGTGGAGGTTTCCGTCAAGATTTTGGAAGATGATCCGCTTTTTAATGCAGGAAAAGGCTCTGTTTTTACTAACGAGGGAATTAACGAGCTGGATGCTTCCATCATGGATGGGCAGACTCTGAATGCCGGGGCTGTGGCAGAAGTTACGAACATTAAAAACCCCATTGCTGCAGCACGTGCAGTAATGGAAAAGAGTGATCATGTGATGCTCGTTGGCAGAGGTGCAGAAAAGTTTGCCATTCAATTTGGACTGGAAATAGTGGATCCGCAATATTTTTTTACGGAAGAACGGTGGCAGGCATTGCAACGAATTTTGGAAGAGGATCCATCCAAAACTGAATTAGATCACAGCAGCCCGGTGTTAACAGGTGATCGAAAATTTGGTACTGTAGGCGCTGTTGCACGGGATATTTATGGCAACCTGGCTGCAGCTACAAGCACCGGCGGCATGACTAATAAAAAGCTGGGCAGAGTAGGAGACTCACCGCTCATTGGCTGCGGCACTTACGCGAATGCAACCGCAGCCGTAAGCTGCACGGGCTGGGGCGAGTTTTTCATTCGCACGTGTGCTGCCAAAACCGTTTCTGATTTGATGGAATATAAAGGCTTGCCTCTGAAGCAGGCAGCCACTGAGGTGATCGCGAAGGTGTCTGAATTAGGCGGCGATGGCGGACTCATTGCGGTGGATAAAGATGGAAATGTGGCGTTGCCTTTCAGCACAGAAGGAATGTATCGCGGGTACATTACCGAAGAAGGAAATGCTGTGGTAAGAATTTTCAACGACTACTGAAGTATCCCATTTTCATTTGAAATTTCTTACTTATTTTACCCCACGATTCACTGCTTATGCGTGCTACTGCTTTCCTCATCAGCATCACCCTTACTGTTGTTCTCATTTTTTTTCTAGACCATAGATGGGGATCTATTCCGGCTCTTGGTAAATTCTTAAGTCCCCAGCAAGGCTTCTGGCAAAATGCCGAGGCAACCGAATTTGATCGTAATGAAAATTTTTCTTTCGCAAATCTGCAGGGGAAGGTCAGTGTTTATCTTGACGACCGCTTGGTGCCGCACGTCTTTGCAGAACATGATAATGATGCCTATTTTGTACAGGGATTTTTGCACGCGAAATACCGGCTGTGGCAAATGGAACTGCAGACTTTTGCTGCAGCGGGGCGAATTGCGGAGCATCTTGGCAACAAACCGGGATTCATAAATTTTGACCGGGAGCAGCGTCGATCCGGAATGGTGTATGCAGCGGAAAATGCATTGAAGATGATGGAAGGCGATCCTGTGTCGAAGGCTACATGCGATGCTTATACGGCTGGCGTTAATGCGTACATAAAAACATTGACGGAAAGTTCGCTGCCTTTTGAGTACAAATTACTCGGCTACAAACCGGAACCGTGGAGCAATTTAAAGATTGCTTTGTTTCTAAAACAAATGAGTAAAACGCTTGCAGGCTATGATGAAGATTTACAAAGAAATGCTTCAAAAGGAAAAATTTCATTTGATGAATTGATGTTCCTGGATAAACAAGTGCCGGATTCTTTGGAACCGATTATTCCAAAAGGAACAGCGTTTCTTCCTCCAGCCTTTGCTCCCGTAAAGCCGGCCGGTGCCGACTCTGTTTACCTGCAAAAGATTGACACTTTGAATGTGGTGGAATATTCAAAACCAAATCCACTGAACGGAAGCAATAATTGGGTGGTGAACGGAAGCAAAACCGAAAGCGGTGCTCCGATTTTGTGCAACGATCCGCATCTTGAACTGTCGCTTCCATCTGTTTGGTACGAAATGCAGATAACAACACCCAATGTGAACGTATATGGTGCCACTTTTCCGGGCGCACCCAATGTGATTATTGGCTTTAACAACAATATTGCGTGGGGTGTGACGAATGCGCAACGCGATGTGCGGGACTATTACGAAATTCAGTTTCGCGACGACAGCAGAAAAGAATATCTGTTTAATGGAGAATGGAAGGCTTCAACGTTTAGAATAGATACCATTAAAGTTTTGGGCGCAGATAATTTATACGACACAACTGCACTTACCGTTTTTGGACCTGTTGTGTATGATAAAACGTTTTCAAAAGAGCTTTCTGCGGACAAGGCTCTGGCTTTGCGGTGGGTGGCACACGATCCTTCAAACGAAGCGATGACGTTTTACAAGTTGAATCGTGCTACCAATTACAACGATTATCTGGAAGCAATAAAAATGTTTACTTGCCCGGCACAGAATTTTGTCTTCGCCAGCAAGACAGGGGACATTGCAATATGGCAGCAGGGCAAATTTCCTGCACGCTGGTATGGACAAGGCACTTATGTGATGCCCGGCACCGACAGCAGCTACATGTGGCAGGGCTTCATTCCGCAGGATGAGAATCCACACTCATTAAATCCGGAACGAGGATTTTTAGAAAGTGCAAATCAGCGCCCGGTTGATTCCACTTATCCGTACTTTATTCCGGGCTACTACATCAATCCGCGTGGCGTTGCCATCACCAGGTTTTTATCTGGCATGCAACAAATCACTCCTGAAAACATGATGGCTCTGCAGAACAACAACTACAGTGTGTTTGCAGCAGATGCGAGAAAGGTTTTGTTGAAGTATGTGAAAGAAAATGAGTTGAATGCAGAGGAAAAAAAATATTTGCAGTTGGTAAAAAATTGGGATTTGTATGCCAATGCAAATTCGACCGGAGTAACAGTGTATCAAACATGGTTTGACAGTTTGGAAGCAGCCGTTTGGAATGATGAATGGAGCCGTTCCTCGCTGGATTTACCATATCCCGATGAGCAAACGTTGTTTGAATGCCTGGCTACTGATTCTGCTTTTCGATATGTCGATAATGTAAGCACGCCGCAAGTTGAAACCCTAAATGATGTTGTGACAGCAGCATTGCATAAAGCGGCGCCACAACTGAAAAACGAAGAGGCGGACGGAACACTTGAATGGACGACGCATAAAGCTCCAACCATCTTCCATTTGTTGAAAGAAAGTGTAATGCCGTTTGCGAGAAGAATCAACGTCGGAGGCTGGAGCAACGTTATAAACGCAACAACGAAAAGTCACGGACCCAGTTGGCGCATGATAGTGCAGCTGTCGCAACCTACAGAAGCGTACGGCGTGTACCCCGGGGGACAAAGCGGAAATCCGGGAAGCCGATTTTACGACAATTTTGTTGACACATGGGCGCAGGGGAAATATTTTCCCTTATGGGTGATGAAGGAAAATGAAGCGAAGGACAAGAGGGTTATTGGGAAAATTGCTTTCAATCCTAGTTAATGGGAGAACAGCAGAACAATCGACAAACAACGTTCAAACAACAACTAACTCCAAACAAAAAACAACAAATACACACATGCGTTTTTTACTAACAGTCTTGTTGATTGCTGCGCTTAGTTTTATTGCGGGAATTTTCCTGCCGTGGTGGAGCATCGCAATTGTAAGTTTGGTGGCTGCATTTTTTCTTTTACAAAGTGTCGGCGCAGCTTTTCTTGCCGGTTTCCTCGGAATTTTTCTGTTGTGGAGTGTGTTGGCATTTTGGATAGATACGCAAAACAGCAGCATACTCTCTCACAGAATTGCACAATTATTTCCTCTAAACGGCTCATCCGTTTTGTTGATTTTAGTAACAGCTTTAGTCGGTGGGCTGGTTGCAGGTTTTGCTGCAATGGCGGGCACTTCTCTTCGCCCGTCGCGAGCCTAAATTCAGCAGTAAGCTTTTGAAAATCACAGATTTCTCAATTGAATGTTTTTTCATTTCGACAGAATCTTTTTACTTTTATTTCATTGTTAACAAAACCACTTTATTATGAAAAAATTCTCCTTTCTTTTTGTTGGTCTATTCGTTTTATCCGCTTCATTCGCAACCAGCGCGGTTGTTTCCCCAAGAGTGATGGCATCACAGGTGATGATTCCTTTGGGTAACACCGGCAAAACAATTTCGCTGATGGACCTTTCCCGCATCAGCGTTAAAGATTTTGAATCGCTTACCGGGCGCAATTACAATTTGTTCCAGGAAATTGGATTTAAAATCGCGCAGAAAAAAATGAGAAACAACATCAATCCTGACGGAACTGTGAATGCAAAGCAGTTGGATAAGTTGATGAAAGCTTCTAACCCTGCAATCACCGGCGACAAGTATCTGCGTCTGATGCTGATATTTCTTGCCATTGCTGTTGGTCTGTGGATCATCGGTTTAATCGTGCCAGGATGGCCTTATTTCCTGTGGGTGTTAAGCTATCTTGCTTCACTTGCAGCTGCTATCTTCTTTGTTCTTTGGCTTGTAAATAAAGCCGGCGGCATTTAATAACGAATACCATTTTAAGGGGGAGAGAGCCGGATTGTTCCGGCTCTTTTTTTGGGCCGCGTATTTAACGCCTTGATAAATTGAGAAAATTATTTTTGCTGGTAAATTTTTTCCCTTCGAGGAGTTCACCCGGCGAGTGATCAAAAAATTTAACCATGGCAGCACTACATAATCGTGTTTCGCAAAAGGAGCTGAAGCAACGGCTTTTGCATGAAACAGAACACAGGATAACAATTTCATTTTACAAATACTTTCCGATACCAGATCCGAAGGTGTTTCGCGATGAACTGTACCGCGAGCTTCTTGGTTTAAATGTGTTTGGTCGTATTTACGTCGCTCACGAAGGAATCAATGCTCAAATCAGTGTTCCGGATAGCAATTACGAATTACTAAAAAAGTATCTCTATTCTATTCCGGATTTGAACGCCGTTCGGTTGAATGTTGCTGTCGATGATGATGGAAAATCATTCTGGGTTTTGAAAATCAAAGTCAGAGATAAGATTGTGGCAGATGGAATTAGTGATCCGGATTTCGACATGCAGAACAAAGGAAGGTATGTAGACGCAGAGCAATTCAATAAACTCACCGACGATCCAAACACCATCGTTGTGGATATGCGCAATCATTACGAATTTGAAGTGCGGCATTTTGAGAGAGCCATTGAAATTCCTTCAGACACTTTTCGCGAGCAGTTGCCGATGGCAGCCGACATGCTGAAGGATGCTAAAGACAAAAACATCATCATGTACTGTACCGGTGGCATCAGGTGCGAAAAAGCCAGTGCCTACATGCTGCACCGCGGATTTAAAAATGTCTTTCACTTAGAGGGCGGTGTGATAAATTATGCCAACCAAATAAAAGACAAAGCGCTGCCGTCAAAGTTTCATGGAAAAAATTTCGTGTTCGACAATCGCCTCGGGGAAAAAATCACAGACGAAATTATTGCCCATTGCCACCAGTGCGGCAATCCTGCGGACACACATGTGAACTGTGCCAATGAGGCTTGTCATCTGTTGTTCATACAATGCGACAATTGTAAACAAAAGTACGATGGGTGCTGCAGCAAAGAATGCCAGGACTTCATTCATCTGCCGATTGAGCAACAAAAGGAGTTGCGCAAAGGCATTGATAAAGGTAGAAATGTGTTCAACAAATCAAAAGAAAGACTGCGTCCTTTGCTAAGCCGCAAGCAGATGGAAAATGAACGCTAACATTCATTAATCTTCATCTTCCTCATAATACGATTCTTCGTTGTTGTTGTAGTGCTTTTCCCATGCCTCTACCATTTCATCATTCAGGCATTCTAAAATATCGTGAATTGGATCATTTTTTCTCCGCCATTGTGTGCCCAGTTCATCATTATATTTAAAAATATACATGCAATGATCTGTTTCGACAGTGGCCTTTATAAGTTCGATGGGAGAGTCCAGCTTTTCCTGTATTAAATAATAACAATTCGGTTCCAACAGTCCGTATGAATACATCACTTCCTCCGTTTTGGGTGGTCTAAAAAATAAGTTCGTCAGAAACTTAATGGGTCGGAACTTAAGGGGTAGTAGTGCAACTAAAGAGGGTAAAAAATTGTGCCTCATTAGATTTCAAAAATAGGATTTTTCAGTTCTCCGAATGTTGTGGAAACCTAAAGATTTGCCCACCGTCTGGTCGATTGATTATCAATAACTTAGCTAAATAGATGAGCTATTCTTCTCATTTTTTTCACACTTGAGTTTCCCACCTGCTGACCTTCCTTTTCCGCTTATATTTGCCGCAATCTTTGCACAATACCTATGGCAGAAACTAAGAAGGACCTGTTCGACTACAACGAAGAGAGCATTAAGAGCCTTGACTGGAAGGAGCACATCCGCATACGCCCCGGTATGTACATCGGAAAACTGGGCGATGGCAGCAGCCCCGACGACGGAATTTACGTGCTCGTAAAAGAAGTGATTGACAATTGCATCGATGAATACACAATGGGTTATGGCCGCACTGTCGAAGTCACCATTAAAGACAAAACAGTAGTAATTCGCGACTACGGTCGCGGCATACCGCTAGGCAAAGTGGTGGACGTAGTGAGCAAGATAAACACAGGTGCCAAATATGACAGCAAAGTTTTCCAAAAGAGTGTAGGGCTTAACGGGGTGGGAACAAAGGCGGTAAATGCTTTGAGCGAATATTTTAAAGTTGCTTCTTTTCGCGAGGGCAGGGTAAAAGAAGCTGAATTTGAGCGTGGTGTTCTAAAGAAGGATGCGAAGGAAACTACTTCCAAAGAGGAAAATGGAACCCTCGTAATCTTTACACCTGATGAAACAATTTTCAAAAATTGCCAGTTTCGTAGCGAATTTCTTGAAAAGCAAATTTGGAATTATTGCTTTTTAAATGCCGGTCTTCGCATCATATTTAATGGCAAATCTTTCATTAGCCGTAATGGCTTGCTCGATCTCCTAAATCGGGAAGTAAATGAGGATGAACGTCGCTATCCCATCATTCATTTAAAGGGTGAAGACATTGAAGTTGCCATAACGCACAACAACGATTATGGCGAAGATTACTTCAGCTTTGTAAACGGTCAGCACACTACCCAGGGTGGTACGCACCAGGCAGCATTCAGAGAGGCTTTTGTAAAAGTGATCAGAGACTTTTTTAAGAAAGATTACGACCCTAGCGACATTCGGCAAAGCATTGCTGCTGCTGTATCTGTTCGCGTTGTGGAACCGGTTTTCGAATCGCAGACAAAGACAAAGCTTGGTTCTGTAAACGTAGACCACGGCGGACCGAGCATGAGACAGTTTGTCTATGATTTCCTTTCACGTGAGCTCGATAATTTTCTGCATAAAAATGCACCTGTTGCAGAGGCGCTGAAAAAGAAAGTTGAGCAAAGCGAACGAGAAAGAAAGGACTTAGCCGGAATAAAAAAACTCGCCAACGAGCGAGCGAAAAAAGCTAACCTGCATAACAAGAAGCTTCGTGACTGCCGCATACATTTTGATGAAGAACCCCCGACGAAAGGGAAAGAAGCTTTCATTGCTCTTAAAAACGAAACAACAATCTTCATTACGGAAGGTGACTCTGCCAGTGGGTCAATTACAAAAGCAAGGAATGTGGAAACGCAAGCCGTGTTCAGTTTGAGGGGCAAGCCGTTGAACTGTTTTGGACTGAGTAAAAAAGTTGTTTACGAAAATGAAGAGCTCAACTTGTTGCAGCATGCGTTGAACATTGAAGAAGGTTTAGACGGCTTGCGCTACAATCGAATTGTTATTGCCACCGATGCTGACGTGGATGGCATGCACATTCGGCTGCTTATCATGACTTTTTTTCTGCAGTTTTTTCCGGATTTAGTAAAAAACAATCACGTTTATATTTTAGAAACGCCGCTGTTCCGCGTTCGAAATAAATTCGAAACTATTTACTGCTATACCGAGCAGGAGCGGCAAGATGCAATTAAGAAATTGCAGGGAAAACCAGCGTTTGAAATCACACGGTTTAAAGGGCTGGGCGAAATATCGCCGGACGAATTCGGGAGATTTATTGGAGATGAAATGCGCTTGCAGCCTGTAATTTTAGACCATGGCGATCACATTCACAATCTGCTGGAATACTATATGGGAAAGAACAGTCAGGAGCGACAAGAATTTATTATAAACAACCTGAAGGTGGAACTGGACACTGTTGAGGAGTTGGTTGGATAACTTTTCGAAGGATCGCTTATTTCATTTGTAATTTTTGTACGCGTTGAACAAACTAGACATCATCCGCAAATCGAAATCGCTGTTCATGAAATGGAAGCTGCACCAGGTTGTAGCTCCGTTTTCCGGAATTTTGAACAACGCGTCCTACATGGCTGATCTCTCTAAGTGGCGAAATGATCATGAGGTGGTGGGCTACAACGATTACTATCAAAAAGATTGGGATTATAATCGCCGGTACACTTTGTATCAGGCAATAGGCGAAAACGAAAATCTTTTTGACGTTCCAATAGATTACTTTGAATTCGGTGTTTCCGGCGGCGCTTCTTTCCGATGGTGGCTTCAGCACAATAAAAACGAGGAGTCAAGATTCTTCGGCTTTGATACTTTCGAAGGACTGCCGGAGAAGTTTGGCGATTTCGAAAAAGGATCAATGGCCGTGACGTTGGAAACACTGAACATTACGGATTCCAGGTCAACCTTCTACAAGGGATTGTTTCAGCAATCGCTGATTCCGTTTTTAGAAGCGTATGACGGGCGGCAACGAAAGTTAATTCATATGGATGCTGATCTTTTCAGCTCCACCATTTTTACTTTGTCTCAACTGTATCGTTTTTTGAAACCGGGCGATATCATTTTGTTTGACGAGTTTGCAGTGCCAACGCACGAATTTCTTGCATTCAAAATTTTCACTGAAAGTTTTTATATCAACTACGATGTCATTGGCGCAGCTAACAATTATCTGTTTGTTGCTATTAAAATAAAAGAGTAGAAGCACACATCAAATGAGCAAAAAAGAAAAAGTTTCTGATTTAACCACGCAAACTGCCGTTCCTAAGTTGCACATTGTTTTTGGCGAAGAAGATGTTGAAGTTTTAAAACAAGCAAAAGAGCTGGATGAAAGTTTAACTGGAGATGTGTTGCAAATAAAGGATGATTTTGCAGTTGGTCCACTTCAAAACTTAGACGCAGAAGAAGGTTGGGATGCCCGCGTGAATTGGTGGAGAAGTCTTCTGCAGGATTCGCCGTTTTCCGAAGAGAGAGCCGGCAGTTTCGACGACAGGAAAACGGTTGAAATTGTTAAGCAGAGACTCGGTGACGCCGAGGATGAAATTTGGATTTGGATGGGCCAAAATGCACATGATGTTTGCGGATATTTTTGGCTAATCTCCCAATTGAAAGATTATCAGGGCAGGGTAGTGGTTTTGTACCTGAACAACCTGCCGTTTATCAATGAAAAAGGTCAGTTGTTCTATCCGTCTTATTTGCATCAAATTCAACCGAAAGAATTTCTTAAAGCAAAAAAGCTAAACAGAAAAGTTACACTGAGCGAGTTTGAAATTGATCCTGACGAATGGAAAAGGTTATGTTCGGAAAACGCAATCGTCAGAATTCTTGAAGGCGGCAAAAAGATCGTGAGTAAGGGAGAAGATTTTTACGACAAAGACATCTTGAATGGGTTAACGAATGAGTGGCAAAAAGGAAACCGTGCTATGTTCAACATTCTTGCAAAAATGAAAATCAAAACCGGTGATTTGTTTCTCCTGTGGCGAATGAGAAAAATGGAAGAGGAAGGAGCTGTAGAGATTAATGGTAATCCGGCAAAAGGCTGGAAAGATTTCGACGTGAGACTGAAAACTACTACACCTGTTGAAATAACGGAACCTACTAAAACAGACATTTAACGCAAGTCTCGTTTAAACGCCGCTGCCTATTTCAAACTACAAAAACGCCATTGCTGAAATATTTGGAGGCGCTTTGATGATTTGACGGAAGCGAAAAACAAAATAGGATTTAATCGATCATGAAGAATAAAGATTTTGCACTGGTACAAAGTGATCATGGAATTAACGGTCAATACAAAACCTGGTTTCTTGATTACGCATCCTACGTAATTCTCGAACGTGCTGTTCCGGCTGTGGAAGATGGTTTGAAACCTGTGCAGCGCCGCATTCTTCATGCGATGAAAGAGATGGATGATGGTCGTTACAACAAAGTGGCCAACATCATTGGGCAAACGATGCAATACCATTCACATGGCGATGCGTCGATTGGCGATGCATTGGTGAACATGGGTCAAAAAGAGTTGCTGATTGACAAACAGGGTAATTGGGGCGACATAAACACAGGCGACGAAGCCGCCGCGGCACGATACATTGAAGGTCGTCTCAGCAAGTTTGCGCTGGAAGTTGTTTTCAACCCAAAAACAACTGTATGGCAGCTGAGTTATGACGGTCGAAAAAATGAGCCGGTTACGTTGCCGGTAAAATTTCCACTGCTGCTTGCGCAGGGCGGTGAGGGAATTGCCGTGGGTCTTGCCACCAAAATTCTTCCGCACAATTTTATCGAATTGTGCGAGGCATCCATTAAACATTTAAAAGGAAAGAAGTTTGATTTATATCCGGATTTTCTTACCGGCGCCATGATCGACGTGACAGATTATAACCAAGGCACACGCGGGGGCAGGGTAAAAGTAAGAGCACACATCGAAGAGCTGGATAAAAAAACGCTGCTGATTAAAAGTGTTCCATATGGCGTCACCACATCTGCATTGATGGATAGCATTGTGAAGGCGAACGATCAGGGCAAAATCAAGATAAAAAAAGTTTCAGACAACACGGCTGCTAACGTGGAAATACAGGTGGATTTAGCTCCCGGCATTTCTCCTGACATCACCATTGATGCGCTGTACAAGTTTACCGATTGCGAAATTTCTATTTCTCCAAACACCTGCGTCATCGTTGATCAAAAACCGCACTTTATCAGCGTGGTGGAGTTGCTGAAGATCTCAACCGAGCGAACCAAAGGTTTGTTGCAAAAAGAGCTGCAAATAAAACTTGGAGAATTGCAGGAGAAATGGCACTACACTTCTCTTGAAAAAATCTTCTTCGAAGAAAAGATTTACAAAGAGCTGGAGAAAAAACACGAAACGTGGGAAAAGGTAATTGTTGCAATCGATGCTGCTTTTGCTCCATTCAAAAAACAATTACGAAGAGAGATAAGCCGCGAAGATATTCTGAAGCTAACGGAAAAGCCTGTCCGACGTATTTATAAGTTGGATATTGACGAGCTGAATGAGCAGATCAGAAATATTGAAGGCGACATAAAACAGGTGAAGTTTGACCTGGAACATCTTACAGAGTTCACGATCACTTATTTTGAAAATCTGTTGAAAAAATACAGCAAGGGAAAAGAACGAAAAACGGAAATAAAACAATTTGAAATAATTGAAGCCAAGCATGTAGCCATAGCAAACACTCGTTTGTACATCAACCGTACAGAGGGTTTTATCGGTACATCGCTGCGCAAAGATGAATTTCTTCTCGAATGTTCTGACCTCGATGATATTATAGCTTTCACCCGCCGCGGGATAATGAAAGTGGTTAAAGTGCAGGATAAGATTTTTATTGGAAAAGACATTTTGCACGCCGCTGTTTTTAGAAAGGGTGACGAGCGAACGACGTACAACATGATTTACACTGATGGTGAAACAGGTATTTCTTTTGCAAAACGCTTCAATGTTTCGGGCATTACGCGAGACAAAGAATACGATCTTACCAAAGGCGCTGAAAAAAGCAAAGTACAGTACTTGTCCGTTAATGCTAATGGAGAAGCGGAAGTAGTGCGTATAACTTTAAGTCCGAACTGCAGCGCAAGAATTAAAGAGTTTGATTTTTATTTTGAGCAGCTTGACATTAAAGGTCGCAGTAGTATGGGCAATCAGGTTACCAAATATCCGATTCGCTCAGTGCGATTTAAAGAAGCAGGCGTGGCAACCCTAGGCAGCATTCGCCTTTGGTTTGATGATAAATTTGGCAGACTGAATCACGACGGAAAGGGACTTAATCTTGGCGACTTCGATGCTGATGACCGGATTCTTGTGATGTATACCGATGGGAGTTATGAGATAACTGACCAGGAGTTGACGCAGCGTTTCGATCCTGAAGAAATAATGATGGTAGAGAAATTTAATCCAGAACACATCATCACCGCCGTGTATTTGGATAATGAAAAGCTGCAGTATAATGTAAAACGGTTTAAAATAGAAACAACATCACTTCGTAACCGCTACAGGTTTATTAAGGAAGGCGAAGGAAATCTGCTCGAAGCTGTATCAACGGAAGAAGAACCCATACTTGTGGTGCAGCAGGGAAAAGGTGCCCAAATCAGGAGTGCAAAATTCAAGTTGGCGAAGGTTGTTGAAGTTATGGGATGGAAAGCTGTTGGTGCGAAGCTGGTGGACTATAACAAAAACATTATGATGGAGTGGGAGCAGAAAGAAGGTCCGAAACAGCAGGAGTTATTTGGCTAACGCAAATACCTTTTCATCTCCCTTTCAGTATCCCGCTGCTTAATGGTTTCTCTTTTGTCGTGAAGTTTTTTTCCCTTGCCTAGTCCGATTTCGATTTTTGCAATATTGTTTTCATTGAAAAACATACGAAGCGGAATAATGGTATAGCCTTTTTCTTTAATCTTGCTTTCAAGCTTTTTTATTTCTCTTTTGGTGAGCAACAGTTTTCGCTCGCGCAATGGGTCGTGATTATTTACTGTTCCATGTGAGTATTCTGCTATGTGCAAGGATTTAATCCAAACTTCTCCTTTGTGGATGATACAATAGCTATCGTTAAAACTCGCTTTTCCGGAACGCAACGATTTTACCTCTGTGCCTTTCAGTGCAATGCCCGCCGTGTACTTGTCGTCAATGTAGTACTCAAAGTATGCAGAGCGATTTTTAATTTCAGCGGAGTTGTTCATAGATCATGGTTGAGGGTTGATTCTGAAAGCAATCTTGCAGGTAATTGTCTGACTGCAACTGTTTTCTAGGTAAACTTCTCTTTCAATTCTTAAACAACGTCAACACTGTTGCTAACTTTTGCTTCAAATCTTTTCTTGAAACAATAAAATCTAAAAAGCCATGCTCGAGAATGAACTCACTTCGTTGAAATCCTGGAGGTAAATCTTTTTTGATTGTTTCTTTAATCACCCGCGGTCCGGCAAAACCAATTAGTGCACCCGGTTCTGCAATATTCAAATCTCCAAGCATACCAAATGAAGCCGAAATGCCGCCAAAGGTGGGATCGGTAAGTAAAGAGATGTATGGAAGTTTTGCATCTGACAATTGAGAAAGTTTGCCACTCGTCTTAGCCAACTGCATCAGCGAAAAAGCACTTTCCATCATGCGGGCTCCGCCGCTCTTGCTGATCACCATAAATGGGAGTTTGTGCTCCAGGCAATAATCCACGGCTCGACTGAATTTTTCGCCCATCACGCTGCCAAGCGAGCCGCCAATGAATTCGAAATCCATACAAGCGATCACAATTTCATTTCCGCCTACGGCGCCAACAGCCACCCGCATCGAATCTTTCAAGCTTGTTTTAGCCCAGGTTTCTTCAAGCCTTTTTTGATATGGTTTCAAGTCGGTGAAGCCGAGGTAATCTTTTGAGCGTATATCAGCAAACAATTCTGTGTATTCGTTGTTGTCAAACAGAATTTCGTAATATTCATCGCTGCCAATGCGGTGGTGGTATCCGCATTTTCCACAAACAAAAAACGATTCTTTGAGATCGGTAATAGTGCAGATATAGCCGCATTCAGGGCACTTCGTCCACAAGCCTTCCGGAGCCTCTTTTTTTTCCGAAGATGGTGTGGTAATTCCCTTTTTTAGCCTTTTAAACCAACTCGCTCTTGCTTCTTCTGTTTTCCCTTCTTCACCCGCAAGATTGGCATCGAAATCTTCGATTTGCTGCGACATGTTATCAATTTGGTTCAGCACAAATATAGGAGAGAATGGATTTATGAGTTTGGGCTGATCGCTGCAGCATCATTGAGGCACATGCTTGTGAATTTTTTCCAGCAGTGCATCCACATTGAATGGTTTTGAAATAAAATCATCAGCACCGTAACTGTCTATTTTATCTGCCGCACTTGGATGGCCTGAAAACATGATTACCGGAATTTGCTTCAGCTGATCATTCGCTTTTATTTCTCGGCATATTTCTCTGCCATCTGCGCCGGAGAGCAACACATCCATTAAAATCAACGAAGGGGTATAAGCTTTCAGCATTTTGAAAGCGTCTTCTTTACTGGACGCCGTTTCCACTTCGTAGTTTCGATTCTTCAATAGCGCAGACATCACAGTCCTGATATCCGGATCGTCGTCAATTAGTAGTATTCTTATCATAAATCTTTTACTCCGAAGTGGTGATGGGCTGTCGAAATTAGTAAAAAATTATTCACTAAAATTGTGCGGCAGTCGCGCTGCTGCCATTCATTATGCGTCGTTTTTGGCACACCATCTCAGCCAGCTTTCTTATTGCTTTATCAGAGCTCCGGAAAAATAAGTTGCGGAGTTTTCTTTCTCTTTTCGGAGTAACCATCGGAATTTTTTGCATCATCACCGTGTTAGCTACGGTGAATAGTTTGGAACGCAATATTCAAAATGAGCTGAAAACATTCGGCACTAACACAATCTATGTTGACAAATGGGAGTATAGCGCCACAGGCCCTGATTTCCCGTATTGGAAGTATGCAAAAAGACCACCACCGTCTTACAACGAGATGCAGGAAATAAAGCGCAGAACATCTTCAGCAAGATATGCAGCTTACAAGATAGATGGCGTCGGCAACGTGGATGTGCAAAACGGTACACTTCGAAATGTTCGACTGTATGGAGTGTCGGAAGACTTTTTGCGCATACAGCCTCTCGAGATTCAGTTTGGTCGGTTTCTGACTGATGTGGAATTCGGGAGCGGAAGCAACAGGGTAATTCTTGGCTACGATATTGCGGAGTCTCTGTTTGGCAATCCCGAAACTGCCGTGGACCAATCACTAATCATTAAGGGAAAAAAAAACATTGTTGCCGGTGTGGCAAAAAAACAAGGCCGACAATTGCTGGGAGGATGGCAGTTTGATGAAAGTATAATTATGCCATATCGTTATGCCAAATCAATCATGTTGGAGTCAAGAAGTAATCCTCTAATAATGGTGCAGGGCAGGGAAAAAGTGAACAGCAGGGTCTTAAAAGACGATCTTACAGGAACAATGCGTGCTTTGCACAGATTGAAGCCTGGCGCCGACGACGACTTTTCGTTGAACGACATTAACGACTTCAGTGATTTGATACGAAAAACTTTTAGCAGTATTAATGTCGCCGGTTGGTCAATTGGAGCGCTTGCGTTTATCGTGGGAATTTTTGGTGTAGCCAATATCATGTTTGTTACCGTAAAAGAAAGAACGACTCAGATCGGAATTAAGAAAGCTGTGGGAGCAAAGAACAACTTAATACTTTCGGAATTCCTATTGGAGTCAGCTTTTCTGTGCATTATAGGAGGGATTATTGGATTAGTTCTTGTCTTTGTTCTTACAAAAGTCGTTTCCATCGTCTACGACTTTCCAATTTTTCTTTCCTTTCCAATCATTGCCTTGGCGCTTTTTATTTCGGTTGCAGCAGGCATCGTAGCAGGAATTGTCCCCGCCGCACAAGCTGCGAAGATGGATCCCGTTGCAGCCATTAGAAGCAATTGATGTAAACGACTTCATTCTCAAAATATTCAGTTCTTTTGCCCTGATGAACGATGTTCTCAATAAAAAAGATGTGCGCATTCTGGCAATAGAATCATCCTGCGATGAAACATCTGCATCTGTTTGCAGCAACGGTAAAATTTTATCCAACTACATCGCCAACCAAACAGTGCACGAACAGTACGGTGGTGTAGTGCCGGAACTGGCCAGCCGTGCTCACATGCAAAATATTGTTCCGGTTGTAGATGTGGCACTCAGGCAAAGCGGACTGTTGCTGACGGATATGGATGCTTTTGCATTCACGCAGGCACCGGGTTTAATTGGATCGCTGCTGGTCGGCAGTCAGTTTGCAAAGTCCTTAGCACTTGCAGCGGACAAGCCACTCATAGCTGTTCATCACATGCAGGCGCATGTGATCGCCAATTTAATTGATGACCCAAAGCCCTCGTTTCCGTTTTTGTGCTTAACTGTTAGCGGCGGGCATACTCAGATTGTGCTCGCAAAAAGTGCAACCGATCTATCGGTGCTGGGAGAAACCCTGGATGATGCAGCCGGTGAAGCATTTGACAAATCTGCAAAGCTTTTAGGACTGCCATATCCCGGTGGACCGTTGATAGATAAATACGCCAAAGAAGGTAATTCGCATCGTTTTTTATTTGCTGAGCCGCAGATCGAAGGACTTGATTTTAGCTTCAGTGGAATGAAAACATCGGTGCTGTATTTTTTGCAGCGCGAGACCAAAAACAATCCTGATTTTGTGAAGAACAATTTAGCTGACATTTGTGCTTCGCTGCAAAAAACTATCATCTCCATTCTTCTCAAAAAATTAAAGAAGGCTGCCTTACAAACTGGCATTACAGACTTGTGCATCGCAGGTGGCGTTTCTGCAAACAGCGGATTGCGCGCAGCTTTTACTAACATGTGTGAAGAAAACGATTGGCACTCTTTCATTCCAAAGTTTGAGTACTGTACAGACAATGCAGCGATGATCGCCATGACAGCTTACCATAAATTTCTAACCAATGATTTTTCCGACTTGTCGGTAAGCGCATCTGCACGGGCTACATGGTAAACAATGGCTAACACTTACTTCCGCTTCAAACAGTTTGTAATTCATCAGTGCCAAAGCCGCATGAAAGTGACGACAGATTCCTGCCTTTTTGGTGCATGGGTGGCAGAGCAGGTATTCATCTCCGGTTTGCACGACGCCCGGATTCTAGATATCGGAACTGGAACTGGATTGCTTTCGCTGATGATAGCACAGAAAAACAAATGCAAAATAGATGCAATTGAAATTGACGATGCCGCGGCTCAGGAAGCTCAGGAAAATGTTTCGGCATCCAAATGGAAATATGATATCAGCGTAGTACACGCAGATATACTGGAATGGGTGCCGGTCACTAAATATGATGTGATTGTCTGCAACCCGCCGTTTTACGAAACCGATCTAACCTCACCTGATTTGCGTAAAAACATAGCACATCATAGTCACAACTTGACTCTGGCGGAACTGCTTGTGAGAATAAAAGCGTTGATGACAGCCAATTGCGCATGTTTCGTCTTGTTGCCTTTCAGGCGAAAAGATGAAACAACAAAGTTGTTTCAGGAAAATAATTTTTTTATAAACAATGAAGTTGTCATTCATCCTGCTGCAAAAAATTCCGCTTTCCGGTTAATGCTTCAGTTCTCAAGGCACAATTCGCCGACTGAAAAATCTCACATGTACTTCAAAGAGGAAAACACTTACTCTGAAAGATTTATACAATTGCTGAAAGACTACTATTTGTATTTGTGAATCAGTCAATTTCCCCGTGAGCGTAGTCGTGGAGATATGCGTAGGCCGGTGTGAGCTGTCCATTTTTAACGATCGTTGCTTTTTCAATCAGCTTTGATTGATCCCACATAAGTTCCTGCAACACGTACTTCAGCAATTGTTCACCAAAATATCTTGACGCATCTCGCGGCAGTTCATTCGGCAAATTTCCCACTGCCATCACATCTATTGTTTCATCCTGATAGGGTGTTGTTTTTTCGAGGGAAAATCTGTCTACACCGTAAACAGGATCGGCAATCGATTGATCGCCATAATTGATCGGGACAGATCCATTACAATCGTCAGTGATGTCTGCAATAACGCTGATGCGAAACTCCGGTTTCGAAACATCTTCTTTGTCGAACAATCGTGGAATTCCCGAGTCCCAATAGATACCATTCATTAGTATGTCTGTCGCCGACAAATAGTCGCGGAATAAACATTCATATTTCTGCGGCTCATTATGAAATTCATCTCGTTGGTAGCTGCCCGTCAGTTTGTTTCTATAGAGATCAGAGCCTTTAAGGTGGACATACACGGGGTATTGAAAATCTCTTTCTCTAAACTCTTCTTTTTCCACTTCAATTACTCCCATAAGATTCATGATTTCGACAATCCCCTGAGCTACTCTGCCGGAACCTGTTACAGCAATTTTTATATTTGGCAGCTTCAGTCCAAAATAGGTTCTGATCAGGTTTCGAAAATCTTTTTGTTCATACACCCTGCCGAGCTCGAAGGTTTTTGTTTTGTATCCATAAGCCATTATGCCGTTATGCGCACCCACAATGCCCGCAAAAAAACCGAAACCAATAATCCGCTGACCATCATCGTGCCTCAGACATTCATAATCAATTAACGTCGCTTTTTTTTGCAAGATGGTCTGCAGCATCTTTTGGTTGTGCGGCTGCTTTTTGCATGTGTGTGAGAAAAAGAGGTAAGTCTTATTTGAAAGAATTTCCGCAGCCGGCACTTCCTTAATTCCAAGCAAAATGTCACAGTGTTCCAGGCTGTTGCAAACTTCAACTCCGGCAGCGATATATTCTTTATCAGTAAAACAGCGGTGGGGCGACGATTGGGCGAAGACTTGTATTTCCTTTTTGTTCTTTAGCAGCCATCTGCATTGCGCAGGAGTAAGCGCTACTCTGTTGTCCGGTGGGATTTTTCCTTCCTTAAGTAAACCAATTCTGATCATTTGAGCCCATCTTGTGGTGCCCAAGCTACCAATTATTAGCAATATTTTTTCTCATCACGTACTAACTTGCATCCATGACATTCCTGCGAATGATTGGTAAGATTTTTCAATTCCTGCTTCCTCGAAAGAAAAGTTGTTGTCGTTGATGTTTTGCTATTTCGAATGATTTTATTTTAAATGATTTGCTTAATATTGCCCCCCTTTTAGTTCTTGATTGCCCGGGTGGCGGAATTGGTAGACGCAGCAGACTCAAAATCTGCCGCCTTCACGGGTGTGCTGGTTCGATTCCAGTCCCGGGCACTGTGGGAACATTGGTAAACGGTGTTCCCATTTTCTTTCGATTGCCTGCTCAAAAACAATTAGCCGCATGGCAAATTTCAGAACTGTAATCACCGGAACAGGAAGTTATATTCCCACCGAAGTAGTGACTAACAAAGATTTCACTGTTCATAATTTTTATGCTGACGACAGCAAGCGCATAGAAACACCGCCGCTGGAAGTCGTTGAAAAATTTCAGCAGATTACCGGCATTGCCGAACGGCGTTATGCACGACATGACCTAAATTCCTCTGATCTCGCGGCTTTGGCTGCAAAGGATGCAATTGAGAATAGCCGCATCGATCCGGAAACGCTGGATCAAATAATTGTTGCCCACAATTTTGGCAATGTAATTAAGCATACGATACAAACAGATGCAGTGCCGTCGCTGGCCAGTAGAGTAAAGAATGCGTTAGCGATTAAAAATCCGCGTTGCGTGGCTTACGACATTTTATTTGGATGTCCCGGTTGGGTTCAGGGGCTCATTCAAGCTGATTCTTTCTTCAAAGCAGGTGTTGCAAAAAAAGCATTGATCATCGGAACAGAAACCCTTTCCCGTGTTATTGATATGTATGATCGGGACAGTATGATTTTCAGCGATGGCGCAGGAGCAACTGTTGCTGAATACTGGGAAGTTCCCGACGATGGACCTGGAATTTTATCCCATGCTGCCGTTAGTCATTGCTCAGATGAAACTTACTACATCTACATGGGTCATTCATATTTTCCCGGCTCTGATCCAAGAGTGCGTTACATTAAAATGCACGGCCGAAAGGTGTATGAATATGCGATGAAGCAGGTGGCCGAAGCGATGAAGGAATGTATGGACAAAGCAGGAGTTGACATCGCCGATATAAAGAAAATTTTCATTCATCAGGCAAACGAAAAAATGGATGAAGCAATTATCAAAGTTCTATACAAGCTGTATGGTCGCAGAGATATTCCAAAAGACATTATGCCAATGAGTATACATTGGTTGGGAAATAGTTCTGTGGCTACTGTGCCTACCCTGTACGACATGGTACTCAAAGGCAAAATGGATGATCATAGTGTAAGCGCAGGAGATATAGTTTTATTTGCTTCAGTGGGTGCGGGTATGAATATCAATGCCGTGTGCTACAGGGTATAAAAAACCCCGCCGAAGCGGGGTGTGACGATTAATCTTTATCCCTTTTTAATTTTTGTTTTTGTCTTTCCGTCTTCAGTTTTTGTTTTGATTTTCAAATCTCCGCTTTCTGTGCTTGTGTTCACATCAGTACTGATTGTCTGATTGGTGTTCATATTGGAGCTGTTATTCATGTTGCTGCTCATGTTCACATTCGTGTTGTCATCTGTTCTCCAATACTCAGAAATTGTTGTGCCGCCTTCACCAATCCAGTGTGTGTTTAAAACGCCGTTGTCAAGCGTGCGAATTTGGTAAACGGTAGTTCCGTTTGCACCTTTCAAGGTGGTGATGTCGTAAATGTTAGCGCCCCATGTGTTGGCTGCACTGGAGATCACTTCGTCAGGCACCCATGTGCTTGTTACCGGAAGAGTTACCGTGTAGTGATCACCGTTAGTTGCATAATAAACATGAGTGTATCTTCCCATGTCGGCGTAAGATGCCCGCCAATAGTCATTCATTGGTGTCCACGTCACATTTACTGCAGTAGGATAATCACGTACCAGATACATCTGAATGTTAGAAGGCGCTGAATATGCGCTGTAGTTGCTGCTGCTGCTCATTGTATTTCCATTAGTATCAGTTTGTGCAAACAACCCGCAGCTTGCAGCAGCGAACATTGCGACTAAAATGCCTTTTTTCATATTTCGGTGTTTTTGGTTAGAATAAATAATGTCTCACTGTCTCTTACAACTTTGATGCCCGCTGTTGCAGCCTCTGCCGCTGTGACTTCATTCAATAGTTGATGTGTCCGCCTTTTCATATATATCTTTTTCTGTTGGTTCTACAAAGCTTCTTATTATTGCAATTTTTATTTCAGAACAGAGGCAATGATAGAAGCAGTAAAATTTTGGAACGAACCGAACAATAAATCGCACTGGGCTTTTGAGCATGATCCTGAATGGACTATTTTCTCGGACATGGTGAAAACCGCCGCTTCTGCAATAAAAGCCGAGGCTCCTGCGGTGAAGAAGGTACTCGGCGGCATTTCACCGATCGACCCGTTTTTTATTGACCGATTGAAACGAAACGGAGTGCTCGATGATTTAGATGCCGTTGCTGTTCATGGTTTTCCATTGGATTGGAACAATTGGCAGATAAACGAATGGCCGGAAAAAATCAAAGAGATTGAAGCTGTTACGCAATTGCCAATCTGGGTGACAGAAGTGGGAGTTTCCACATTTGGAGCAGAGGAAGTGCAGGAGTTTGGTTTGAAGCGTTCGGCAGAGTTGTTGATGGGGCGGGTGGAGCGAATTCACTGGTACAGTCTTTATGATCTTCCCAAATCGTGGCCGGCAACTACCCGTCACCGTGAGGCTGAAGGTTCATCTTATTACCGCCACTTCTACATGGGACTAATTCGTGAAGACGGCACACCAAAACTGGCGTTAAAGCATTTTCACGAGTATACGCCAGAAATGGGTATTTGCCAGTGGTTTCATTTCGAAGATCATCGTTTGGAAGATGCAGTCGTTTGGCTGAAAAAATTAGGCGTTCGGTATTTGCGCACAGGACTAAGCTGGGCAGATTACTACAGACCTGACGCGCTGAAGTGGTTTGACAAACAAATGAAAGCTCTTGAAGATTTCGATGTTACGGTTACTTTTTGTTTTACTCCTGAGCATAAAGGAATAGAAGCACATCATACAAGCCCGCCGCAAAATATTGGTGAATTCACTGACTTCTGCGTAGAAATGGTGCAGCGTTATGCAAAGTAATTACAAGAACAATGGATAGAGAATCCACTGCAGAAGATCACAATCCCTGGATGGAGTACATG
>JAEZJD010000251.1 GCA_023436425.1 Bacteroidota bacterium
ACCAGGGAGCGCCAATGACCGAGGAACAAAAAGCAGCCCAGGACCGGGAGGCAAAGTTTGTAGGCGTGGTGCTGAAGGACACCGAGGACATCTGGTCTAAAATTTTTTCCGAAATGGGGAAAAGCTATCCGGCACCAACCCTCGTTCTTTTTAGCGGAGCTACTCAGTCTGGCTGTGGAAACGCCAGCGCCGCAACGGGTCCCTTTTACTGTCCTGCTGACCAAAAGTTATACGTAGATCTTTCCTTTGCTGAAGATTTGCGGAACCGGTTTGGTGTAGATGGTGAGTTTGCCATGGCGTATGTCGTGGCCCACGAAGTGGGGCACCACATTCAAACACTAATGGGCATATCCGATAGAATGGCTAATCTGAGGCAACGTATGAGTGAAGAGGAGTACAATAAGTATTCGGTCAAAATGGAGTTGCAGGCAGATTTTCTTGCCGGGGTGTTCGCACATTATGAAAGAGGTAAGGGATACCTTGAAGAAGGGGATATAGAGTCCGCGTTAACAGCAGCGAACGCAATTGGTGATGATAGGCTCCAAAAACAGTCTCAAGGCTATGTTGTGCCGGAAAGCTTCACGCATGGCACTTCTGCGCAACGAATGTATTGGTTTAAGAAAGGATTTGAAACCGGAGACATTAATCAGGGAAATACGTTCAATGATCCCAGCTTGAACTAGGCTATATGTCTTCTCACGTTCTGCCCATTGGCCCTGCCGGTATTTTTACTGCGGTCCTCCATTCGTATTTAAGTTTACTTACCGGGAAACTTGCTTCCTTTTACATGATTATCGATTGTAAATACAACAAGTAGGTAACTTTGACCCTCTATAAAAAAATATTGCTTTATGAAAAAACTTCTGTTATTGTTTCTCTTGCCTGTCACCGTCTTTTTCAAAGCATCTGCAGATGAGGGAATGTGGTTGCCTCTTTTACTGGGGCAGCAGGTGTACAACGACATGGTGAAAAAAGGGCTGAAGCTTACCAAAGAACAACTTTATAGCATCAATAAACCGTCGGTAAAGGATGCAATTGTAATCTTCGGCGGTGGATGCACCGGTGAACTGGTAAGTCCTAAAGGGTTGATCTTTACGAACCACCACTGTGGTTACAACGTTATAGCAGGCGCCAGCACGGTGGAGCACAATTATCTGCGCGACGGTTTTTATGCCAAGTCAATGGGTGAAGAAATTCCGGGTGGCAGCTTATCCGTTCAGTTTCTTTTAAGGATTGATGACGTAACTAAACCAGTTCTCGATTCGTTAAAAGGTTTAACGGGTCAGGAAAGAGCGACTCGTCAAAACGCGGTACTTAACTCCATCAATGCACGAATGAGTGATACTGCCAACAGCATTCAAACAAGAATCAGCCCGTTGTTCAAGGGTAATCAATTTCTTGCTTTCGTTTACCAGATATACAGAGACGTTCGATTGGTGGGAGCTCCGCCAGAAGCGTTTGGAAAATTTGGTGGCGACACAGATAACTGGGAATGGCCACGCCACACATGCGACTATTCAGTTTTTCGTGTGTATGGAACACCAGATGGCAAACCTGCACGGTACAGCACATCAAATGTTCCGCTGAAGCCAAAATGGTTTCTACCGGTTTCGTTAAAAGGCGTAAACGAAGGTGACTTTGCGATGATCTATGGTTATCCCGGTGGTACAAACCGCTATGAATCTTCATACGGCGTAAAGCTTTCAACTGATATCAACAACCCAACATTGGTGAAACTTCGCGACATGCGCTTGAAGTATATGGATGTTGAAAGAAAAAAAGATGAAGCCACGAATTTGAAACTTGCTTCTGATTATGCAGGAATTGCCAACTATTGGAAGTTCTACAAAGGCGAAACCGAGCAACTGCTGAAATATGATGTGTATGGACAAAAAACAAAAGAGGAAGCTGCATTTTTAAAATGGGCGGCAAACAAGCCGGAATACAGAGATATTTTCCGCGATTTAGAAGCTTCCTACGCAGCATGGCGTCCGTACGCAATGCACCGCGTGTATTTGAATGAAGGAATTCTCGGTTCTCCGCTGCTGGCATTTGCAGCGAGTCTGCAGCAAGTAGAAAATGCATTAACAAGACCAGGTACGTCCACTGCTCAAATTAAATCCGCGGTAAACGCAGCATCGCAAGCTCGCCAGGCATTTTTGGAGAGCCATAATACTCCTTCTGACCAAAACATCGTTGCGTCGGTGTTGCAGATGTATTATCAGGACATTTCAAAAGATCAACAGCCTGCAGGTTTGTATGATGCCATTCGCCGGGAGTACGGCTCGTTGGATAATGCGTCCACTTACCAGAAGTATGCAAAAGCGATTTTCGAAAACACGATGCTGCTCAACGATAGTAAATGGAACGACTTCGTGAAAAACCCTGATGCGAATGCATTGCAGCAGGACCTGGCTTACAATTTAGCCAGCACATTTGTAAAGAACTGGCAGGGGAAATACTTGCCACTTTATCAGCAATTCACTGCAAAAAACAACGAATGGGGCAGGCTGTATATGAAGGGTGTTTTGGAGATGAATCCGAACAAAGTAATGTATCCCGACGCCACTTTCACGATGCGTGTGAGCTACGGAAAAGTTGCTTCGTACTATCCGAGAGATGCGGTGAAATACGATTATGTGACGACGTCAAAAGGAGTATTGGAAAAATACAAACCGGGGGACTATGAATTTGACCTGCCCGAAAGAGCGGTTGAGTTATTAAAGGCAAAAGATTTTGGTCAGTATAAAGATGCAAAACGCAACGATCTCGTTACCTGCTTCATAACATCAAACGATATAACCGGCGGTAACTCCGGGTCGCCTGTAATGAACGGAAAGGGCGAATTGATTGGTCTGGCATTCGACGGCAACTATGAAGCGCTTAGCCACAAATTGGCATTTGACAAAGATCTTAATCGCACGATCAACGTTGATATTAGGTATGTGCTTTGGGTGATAGACAAAGTTGGCGGGGCAAAAAACATCATCAACGAATTAACGCTGAGGAAATAAAATACGCGATGCTTTTAAAGCTTACAGCCATCCTTTCACGGATGGCTGTTTTGTTTTTGCTAATATTGCTTCCGGTATGAAAAAGTGGTTGCTTTTATTTGCAGTTGTTTCATTCTTTAACGCAGATGCGCAGTTCAGCATCAGCAGCGATCTTTCTGTAATGCGCCAGTTTGGAAAACAACAAAGCTTTTGGTCCTTGGCGCAGAACGTGCAACTAAGCTATGCTTTCACGCGCACTGAAAGTCTTTATTTTTCTATCGGCAATGCGACGCCACATAAAGAGATCGGTAAATATGTAACGCAGGCAAAGGTGGACACTTTTTACCCGAAAGCCATCGGCTACAGGGCTACAACTTCATGGACAACAAGGCAGTTTTCTGCCGGCTTGAAGCACTACTTTGCGGGTACGCACAATTCAGAAACAGGAACAAATATTTATGGTATTGTAGGCGTGGGGCTCATGTCTGTAAAACTCCTGACAGAATATTCCATTGGAATCGATACAGTTCATTATCAATCAATCGTGCCATATGCGGGAACGAAGGCAGTCAACCGGCTAAGTGCCGATTTAGGTGTTGGCATAGAAGCGCCGCTACGCGGAAGTTTTTATTGGTACGCTCAGGCGAAAACATGGATACACGCAGGCACTATACCATCTAATTTGCTGACGCAGCCAAATGATAAAATAGTTCCCGTGATGCTTGGTGCCGGAATTCGTGTTTTGATTGGTAACTACGAATAAAGCCACTTGAATGAAAGCAAGTCATATCAAAACCATTGAGCTATACAAACTGCTGATTCCACTTAAAGAACCGTTCATAATCTCTTTAGGAGCACAGTTGGATGTCCGGAATTTAATAGTGATTATCCGCACCGAGGATGGATGCGCGGGATACGGTGAATGCAGTCCGTACATGTCCATCAACGGCGAAAGCCTGGACACCTGCTTTATTGTGGGCCAATATTTTGCGCAAGTGCTAAAAGGAATGGATGCTTTGAACATTGTTGAATGTATTGCTGCTATGGATGCAGTGATCTACGGCAATAGCAGTGTAAAGAGTGCATTTGACATTGCGCTGCACGACATTGCTGCACAACATGCCGGCGTTCCACTTTATAAATTTTTGGGAGGAGAGAAGAACAAAATTCTTGAAACCGATTACACCGTCAGCATCGGCGATCCGCAGAAGATGCAGAATGATGCAATGAAGTTCAAAGCGGAAGGATTTCCTGCAATTAAAGTGAAGCTGGGACAAGGAAAAGAAATAGATGTCGAACGAATAAAAGCAATTCGAGAGGGCATCGGCTATGATATTCCCTTGCGCATTGACGCCAACCAGGGATGGGGAAGTGCAGCCGCAGCGATCGATGTGCTGCAGGCTTTAGGCGATTATGAGATCGAACATTGTGAAGAACCGATTAAGCGGTGGCGTTTTATGGAGCTGTCGAAAGTTTCCGCTGCGTCGCCGATCCCGATTATGGCGGACGAAAGCTGCGGTGATGAGCATGATGCGGAAAGATTAATTCAACTGAATGCGTGCACCATGTTCAACATCAAACTTGGCAAGTCTTCGGGTATTCATAGAGCAATGAAAATAGCTGATCTGGGAGCTAAAGCCGGAATGGAAATGCAGGTTGGCGGCTTTATGGAATCAAGATTGGGGATGACGGCATCTGCGCATCTTGCCCTCTCCAACGATCATATTCACCACTGCGATTTCGACACGCCGTTGATGTTCACAGAAGATCCGGTTATTGGCGGGATAAAATACCTTGATAAAGGAGTGATTGATGTGCCGGAAGTGCCGGGATTAGGTGCAGCAATAGATCAAAGCTATCTCGACAAAGCTGAGAAGATGATTGTCTGATCCGGACGTTGTGATTTGGCGCTAAATTTCTCTAACTACCAATCAACAGTTGATGAAGGAGCATCGCTACTCAACATCGCTCACATGGACGGGCAATAAAGGTGAAGGAACAAAAACATACAGCGCCTATGAGCGAAATCACACGATTACGGTCAACGGCAAACCTGAACTGCTCTGCTCATCTGACCCAAACTTTCGCGGAGACAGCACGAGACACAATCCTGAAGAACTTTTTCTTGCGTCGCTTTCCTCATGCCACATGCTTTGGTTTCTACACTTGTGCGCTGTTGCGCACATTGTTGTTGTTGAGTATTCTGATGACGCAACAGGAACAATGATAGAAAATTCGGATGGAAGCGGCAGGTTTACTGAAGTTCTTCTAAAACCGAAAGTTACAATCACTGATCGTTTGTTAATTGAGAAAGCGAATCAGCTGCATCACAAAGCCAACAAGATGTGTTTTATTGCCAACTCCTGCAATTTTCCAGTGAAGCATGAAGCTTCTTGCACAGCCATAAGCGAGTGAGTCGATCAAATTAATCGGGTTTATTATCCTTCCAACGCCATAGATGCAGGCAAGCGTACGTTCGAAACGGGGACCATTTCTCAGCAATTTTATTCATCTTTAACAGCATCTCTTTTTTATTGCCGTCATCCAGTTTGTACAACTTTTTCATTGCAGTTTGGATGCCGTAATCGTCTGCTGAAAAAACATCTTCACGCCCAAGCGTAAACATCAGCAGCATCTCCACCGTCCATTTTCCAACACCTTTTATTTGCGTGAGCAAATCAATTATTTCATCATTGCTCATCTTCTTCAATTTGCTGTCTGTAATCTTGTGATCAATCGCAAAGCGGGCAACATTTAAAACGTATTGTGCCTTTGCATTGC
The DNA here is from genome assembly GCA_023436425.1 of Bacteroidota bacterium. GTDB lineage: Bacteria > Bacteroidota > Bacteroidia > Chitinophagales > Chitinophagaceae > Flavisolibacter. The sequence goes on from JAEZJD010000251.1 coordinate 5,775, forward strand.
TTAGCCCGATGCTTCTTAATGTTTCGAAAGGCGTTGTAACGATCTGCTCGGGCGTTGGCTCATCACCATTAAATAATTCAAGAAATCGGTGGTAAATGACTTTAGCCACTTTTGTAGAAAGCTGCTGGCTCATGATGGAAGCACAAAGCCGCAGCGGGATGTTTTTTCTTGTGTGAAGGTTGATTGGCTCAGTGACGTCAATAATTTTCGCAAGCTTTTTGTCTTTTGAAAGGTGGTTGATGTAGTCCATCCCTGCAATTAAAAATTAAAAATTGATAATGAAAAATTGAACAGAGAAATACCAGCTCTGATGCTGCTGATCAAAACTTCGACGGCTGCAACTTCTGCATGAGCTGCTCTTTCCTGCTCCTTGACACATCCACCATCGATCCATCTGACATCGTGAGATAGCCACCTTCGCCTTTAGTGTATTTCTCGACCTCACCAAGATTAATCAAGTGCGAGTGATGCACTCTCAGAAATGGATAATCTTCCAGCATTTCCTCAATTTCTTTTAGCGTTCTGGATACGGTGATTTTCTTATCGTTTTTCAGGTAAATGTTGGTGTAGTTGCTGTCAGATGCGCATCTCACAATTGAATCCACCGGCACCATTTGTAAACCTTCCATTGTCGGCAAGGCAATCTTTTGAGCAGTGCCGGATGTGCCACTCAACTTTTGAAGTAAGATGTTCAGCTGTTGCGGAACTGTTTCCTGGAGCTTTTGGGCAGCTTTCGTAACGGCAGCCTGTAACTCTTCGCGGTCGATCGGTTTCAACAAATAATCCAATGCGCTGAAGCGAATGGCTTTTATAGCATATTGGTCGTAGCTGGTGGTGAAAATGAGTTGGAAATTCGCTCTATTGAGTCGCTTCAATACTTCAAAGCCGTTCATATGCGGCATCTCAATATCAAGAAACAGCAGTTGCGGTTGATGTTTGTGAATGGCTTTCAATGCGTCTTCTCCGGACGTGCATATGTCTACCAACTCCACTTGCGGGCAATAACGTTGCAGCAAAGTAGCGAGGCTCTCGCAGCTATATGATTCGTCATCTACAATTATTGCAGATATTTTGCTGTTCATAATCAGGCAAGTTCGTGAATATCTTCACTGTGTTTTATGCGGATAACGACCTTCGTTCCTGCAGCTTCGCCGTTTTCATCCTGCAGATCGTGCATTTCGAAGAACGTTTGAATTTCACTATTCTGATTTAATAGCGCAAGTCGATCCTTAGTGATTTTTAGTCCAAGCGACTTTCCTTTTTCGCCTGATTTTGTTTTTATTTCTGCTGCCCGTTTAGTCCCAATACCATTATCTGTAATGGTGCAGAGCAATGTTTTGTTTTCCAGGGTTATCCAGATGTCCAATCGTCCCCGTCCTTCTTTGTGCATTAACCCGTGCCAAATGGCATTCTCGCAAAAAGGCTGCAGTAGCAGCGGCGGAATAAACACGGAACCTGTTTCGATGGTGTTGGTGTAGGTGATGTTGTAATCGAAGGAGTTTTTAAATCGCAGGCGTTCCATGTCCAGGTAAAGGCGCAACATTTCCATTTCATCTTCCAGCGGAATAGATTGCTTTTGCGAGTTGATAAGCACCATTCTGATCAGCCGTGAAAAGCGAGTTAAATAATCGGATGCGGCTTCTGTTTCGTTTTTAAGAACGAATCGGTTAATGGAGCTGAGGCAGTTAAAGATAAAATGCGGGTTCATTTGAGCCCGCAGTGCCTGCATTTCCAATTCAGTTGCTTTTTGTTCCAGTTCGGAATGCTTTTGTCTGCTTTGCAGTTCCCGAACCATTAATTCGTTCTCAAGTTGCAAGCGACGTAGTCGCTCAGCTTTTCTTTTGAAGCGCAAGGATCGAACCGTAAATACACCTACAAGTGCCAGCATGATGAGTCCCAGCGCTAAGCCGTTCTTCATTAACGTTTCTTGCCTTAACTTGGACTGCTTCAGTTGATTATCCTTTTTCAACAATTGCAATTGGCTTGTTCGTTTTGCATCTTCAGCAGCTTTCTTGTAAGTACTTAACTGCATGTTGAGACGCCAAATAGTGCTTTGATTATGCAATGAGTCGTTCAACTGCGTATACTTTGTAAGATAATAGTAGGCACTATCGTTCTTCTGAAATGCGTGAAAGATTTTCGCTAGCCCATGCGCGGTTTCCGTTAGAGTTTGTGTGTGAGTATAGTTTAAGAGACCTTTATCGCGTTGCGCCATATACTTGTTGTAAACGATTCTGTGTCTGTCCAGCGCTAACTGGTAGTACTTATTAGCAAGCGTTTTGTTTTCCAAAGCCGCGTAACTTTCTGCCAGTTCCAATGCTAGATCTCCCGCCCAATTTTCAGGAAAGCTTTTCTTCTCCTTGGAACTCACTAAAATATCTTTTGCTTTTTCCAATAATGTCACTGCTCTCGTGTAATTTTTTGCGTACAAATTCGCTGACCCGACATGCTTTACAAGAAACCTGTTTTCGGGATCGTCCCGATACGCCCTTTCAAAATAATAAACCGCCGAATCGTATTTTCCAGTATGCAAAAAGAAAGTACCGTATCCCCAATCCATTGAATAGTCAATTGGAGCAGCGTATTTAGCCGCCAGGTTTAGGTACGCCAATGCTGCATCATAATCACCCACTCTTTTGTATAAATCGCTAAGTGTTTCGAAAGTGAATACTGAGATATACCATGCCCAACCAGGTGTACTTTCCTTTTTGACATCCGCGAGTTCAACAGCTCTTTGGCAATAACTAAAACCCTCTGCATCATAGTTGCCACTGTTGGAGTACTCGTAGCAAAGCCACGCAGCGGCGTCAGCTTCGCCCTGCAGGTCACCCGCTTTTTTAAAATGTTCGAAAGCTTTTTTGAGCTCCCATCGTCTGTAATAAACACGTGCTATCAATCTGTCGTCGTTGATATTTTCGCCGATGCGGAGTGCTTCATTAAAAACGGAATCGGCTAATTTGTCATTCTTTCCTTGTGCATACCATCCCAGAGTTAACAATGCATACCCCAATCCCCTGGCGTACTTTGATTGTGATGCTTTTTCTTTGGCTCGTTTAGCGTAATCATACGCTGTCGCCTTGTCCTTGTCCGCCCAGGAGTGTTCCCACGCAATGTCGTTCAAAATGTCTACCTGTTCTGTGCCGGAAGCCGTAGTAAGTTTTTCTTTTAAGTAGGCGATCCTTATACTGTCGATCGGCTTTAAGTGTTGTGCTCCCAACTGACTGAAAAGAAGAAGTGTAAATGCAGTTAGTGAGATAATGTGTTTCATGATGGCTGGTTTAAGTTATTGATAATTGCAACATGAAACTATAGTCGTAGCAAAGCAGATGGAATCACAATTGAGTAGTTTGCCGGAGCAATTGAGCAGTTGGCAAATTCTGCTCTATTTCATCACTTGCAACTTTTGCATCAGCAGCTCTTTCCTGCTGCGGGAAACATCTATGTGTGAGCCGTCGCTCATCACGATATAACCGCCTTCGCCACGGATGTACCTAGAAATTTCATTAAGGTTTACGATGAAGGAATTATGGACCCTTAGAAAGGCATAGTCTTCGAGCATCTCTTCTGTTTCCTTTAATGTTCTCGACACCAAAATCCTCTTGCCACCGGCTAACGAAAATTCAGTGTAGTTGTTGCTGGCTGCACAGCTGATAATTGAACTCACAGGCACAAGCTCTAATCCTTGCATTGTGGGCAATGCAATTCGTTGAACCGGCACGCTTGGTTGGGACATTTTTTGTAACAGCAGACCAATTTGCTGTGTTACTGATCCACTGCGTTTCCTAACCACTTTCTCAACGGCATTGATCAACTCTTGCCGATCAACGGGCTTTAATAAATAGTCAAGAGCAGAAAATTTAAAAGCTTTAATAGCGTACTGATTGTAGCTGGTAGTAAAGATTAGATCAAAATCGATTTGGTTTAATCGTTGCAGCATTTCGAAGCCGTTCATGTGCGGCATTTCGATGTCCAGAAAAATAAGATCTGGTTTTTTTTTGCCGATTTGCTCCAGGGCGTCTGATCCGGAATGACAAACAGCCATAATGTCCACCTGAGAACAATTCTCTGAAAGCAATATCTGCAAAGCTTCGGAGCTGTTCTTTTCGTCATCTACAATAATTGCTTTGATCATGCAAATTCGTTTTCTACTCTTTGTTGATATTGCTTGTTCCTGATCTGCAAAGTTATTTTCGTGCCTGCTGGTGCACCGTGAACGTCGAATATATCTTCAACATGGAAGCAACTGTTTTCTTTTGAGCTACTATTGAATAATGCAAGTCTTTCCGTTGTCATTTTTAATCCAAAGGACTTGTGTGTTTCGGACGTTTTGCTTTTTAGTTCGGCAGCCCTCGTTCTGCCAACTCCATTGTCAATAATCTCGCACTGCAGAACGTCATTCTTGCTGCTCAGCAACACTTCTAATTTTCCTTGTCCGTCTTTATGCATTAGTCCGTGCCAAATTGCATTCTCGCAAAGTGGCTGCAGTAGCATTGGAGGGACGTAAATGCTTTCGGGTTCTATATTGTTGGTAAAAATGATGTTGTAATTGAAGCCGTTGTCAAAACGCAGTCGCTCCATATCGAGATACAATCGCAGCATGTCAACCTCGTCACTCAATGGAATTTTTGATAATTGAGAATTGGTTAAAACCGTCCTGATAAGGCGTGAGAACCTTGTTAAGTAATCCGACGCTGCACGGCTTTCGTTCTTGAGAATAAACTTATTGATTGAACTAAGGCAGTTGAAAATAAAGTGTGGGTTCATTTGTGCACGCAACGCCTGCATATGTAGTTCTGCTGACTGCTGTTGTAGTTCTGCCTGCCGCTTCTCATTCTGCAATCTTTCATTTCTTCGTTTGAGCGTCAAAAAACGAATGGCGACAAAGCCCAGCACCAAAAGCAGAAAAAGCCCTGCAAGGAGGGCATTTCTGATAAATGTTTGTTGTTTCAGTTGTTGGTCCTTTAGCTTGTTGTCTTTGCCAAGCAGCGCTAAAGCCGATTCCTTTTGCTGTCGAACAAACTCCTGTTCTTTTAGTCGCTGATCTTTTAATAGTAATTCCTGGCCTTTTATCAAATTATCCTTGTTCAGAATTGCGAGTCTTGAATCGGTTGCCTGCTGCAGGAGTAGGTGCTGTTGGATTTGTTGTTCTTTAATAAGGTTTTCCCGTTGCAGCAAGGCCAGTTCGGCAATTCGTTTTGCATCCGCAGCTGATGTTTTGTATTTATTCAGCTGCCATAAGTACTGGCGATTGAGCATCCCATCTTTTATGTCGTAATACTTAGTTAGATAGATGTAAGCACTGTCGTAGTTCTTTAATCCTGCGTGAATCTTTGATAGTACCTGGTAGTGATTCATTAAATCCAGTCTCTGGTCCCGGCCGACGCGACTAAAGCTTTCTGTTGCCAGTCGCAATGCTTCTGCATTGTTTCCTTTTGTATTGTAAGCTTTGGCCAAAGGCAAAAGCACTCGCCATGAAAATTTTCCTTGATTGAAGCTTTCGAATGGTGGTTTCAAAACCGATATTGCACTATCGGCTTCATTTAGAGCGACTAAGATGTTGGCTTTGCCCAGTCTGTACCAGAACTCATTTCCCGGACCGTACGACGACAGGGACGTTTTGTTTAAATAAAATCGAGCTGAGTCTAAGCGACCCATATCGACAAACAGTTGCGCCAGCTGTGCATAGCTTCCAGGAACGAAATCAGTTTTGTACTTGGCTGCGAAATTTTTTGCTTTCAACACATAGTGCTTCGCGGTTTCATAATCCCCCGCGAGTTTGTATAATTCAGCCATGTTGTTGATAGAATTCCATTCCTGCCATATTCTATAGTCCCTGTCTTCTTTGACTGTTTCTTTGCGAAACGCACCTTCAGAGAGCTGCATGCTCCTGTTGCAATATTGGATGCCTTCTTCAAATAAGCCGCGAGACCGAAAATCTTCGCAAAGCCAGGTCGACACTTCGCCTTCTTTTGTTTTGTTTCCTGCTTTGTTGTAGTAAAAAGCGGCTTTCTGGAAATTTTTCACTTTGTACGTGTTGTCGTTGTACAAGTATTCCTGCAGCGATAAGGATTCGTAAATGGAAGCGAGCAGGCTGTTGTCATTCAATTGTTCTGCAATGGTGAGAGCCCGCAACAAAAATCCTTCACCTCTTTTTAGGAATTCGCTTGCGTCTTTTTTTTGTTGTATTACCGGAATAGAATAGAACCAATCGCCACCGCCGAGTGCCGCGAGTGATTTCGCAATTCCCTTACGATAATTAATTCTTTCGGCTTCCACCAATGCGGCTGTGGCATAACGTTTTTGCGAATCGGCTCTGTCCACCCATTTTTTTGCCAGTGATGTAGAATGGTCGGCAATTTCAAGTAAAGCGTTTACACGAGGTACTCCTTTCAAATGAGGAAGTTGTCTTTGAAGTTTAGAAACGATTTCTGATGAAGATTTGGTTTGCGACGACGCCGATAGGGAAATAGATACAAATAGAAAGAACGCGAAAAACTTTCTCATAACGATGGCGAAATGCTGTTTGGTTGAAAAAGTACAGTTTATTCAGCATTTCACTGCTAAAGTATTCTGGTGTGAACGCGGATCAAACCGCGGGTGAGCGCTTTGCTGAAAAGAAGGGATAATTGGTAGGAATATACAGTTGCCTGTAGTGCACCGTTATTGTTCTTTCTTCAAATCTCTGAGTGGATTATTCGCCTGGCGTTCAGCTACGGTTGGCAAGTCGCTGATGGACTTGTCGTCAAAGTCATTCGGTTGTTGATCAATAAATTCCGGTTGATGCTTTTGTTGTTGATCTGCAGATGAAGGCTGAGGGTAGCTTTCTTGTTTTTTGTCTTTGTCCATAGCGTCTTTTTAAAAGTCAAGCCCTGTAGTGATACAAGGCTTGACTATAGAATAAAGAAAATACTAAATGCCACCGGAGTTGGAACTGCTTCGACCGGAATTTCCAGTACCCATGCTGCTTCCGCGTCCCTGATCACCGCCTTCTATTCCTTGGCCAGAAGAAGTGCCCGTTCCTGAGCGTCCGCTGTTGCCTGACTGAGAATTGCCCAAACCAGAACCACTTTGAGAACCGCCTGTTTGTTGGTTCTGTCCGCCTAAGTTTTCTGAACTACGGCTTGAACCACTCTGAGAACCTTGAGAACTACGATCTGAGCCACTGTTATAGTCAGAGCCTGAACGTTGACTGTTGCCCGACTGAGAACCGCCTAAGCCTGAAGAGCTACTTGTGCCTTGGCTTTGTCCGCCCAAACCCTCAGAGCCTTTGTTTGAATTGCCCGGTTGGCTACCGCTTTGATTGTGGCTTCCCAAATTAGAATTTCTGTTTTGATCATCATTTCTCATGTTGTCTGCCATAACTTAAAATTTTGAATTATAAAATGATAAGAACTGTCATATACTCTAAAAACTTCATGCCGATTACACCTGACAGTTTACCTCAATAAAGAAAGTTGAAGCAGAACTTGCTTCCGCAGCAATTATGTAGAAGCTGGTCAACACAAGAGTTAAGCTGCTTGACCGTCGTAGTCGCTGCCCGACACACCTCTTTTTGTGTGGAGTTCAGAACCACGTTCGGTGCGATTCCCACGACCGGCAATTAGCGCGTCTCTATCCAGGTCCGTTGTGCCACCTTGATTAGATGATGCGTTTTGGCGATCGCCGCTCCGCGTCAATTCTTCGTTTGTTGAACGTCTGTTTTTTTCATTGTCTTTTTTCATAGTGAATTGTTTTTAGTGATTACTTCCCCGAACCTGATTGCTTCCATCAGAGCCATTTCGTTCCCGGCCATTTCCATAGCGGTTTTGCCGCTGACTCATTGTTTCATACTCGTGTGCATCCCTTTCTGTAGCTTTTGATGGCTTCTTTGCAGCAACCTTTTGTTCTTCAGGGGCTTTCTTATTTTCCCTCATAAAATGCTTTCTGTAAGTTCCGAAAAAAGCGTGCCGACAAACACCTGAATGATGGCATTCTGCTCATTAATAGATGGCTTTTACTAATTTCACTTTCACGCGATGATTACAAAGAATACAATAGACAACAACCTGCTGCGTCAGATTTCTTTTATCGTCATTATCATCTTACTTGGCATTTTACTTTTCCGGGAGTTGATGTTTTTTCTCTCCGCGTTTCTTGGAGCGGTCACCTTCTACGTCATCATGCGTGATCGCATGTTTTACCTGGTGGAAAAAAAGAAATGGAGGCCGAGTACGGCTGCAGCGATTTTAATGATGCTGTCATTTTTTATTATTCTCGTTCCAATTGGTTTGCTGGGAAATATATTATACGCGAAAATCAGCTACATCGTTACGCATTCCGGTGAGATGCTGAATTCATTAAAGCGAACCGCCGAACAGCTCAGTCAGAAAATAGGATATCGAATTATTGATCCGAATTCGATAAACAAGCTCGGCTCCTACCTCGCGGAACTGTTGCCGAAGGTGCTTGGTGTCACCTTCAACACACTTACGCAG
>JAEZJD010000243.1 GCA_023436425.1 Bacteroidota bacterium
GGTACCCGCAATGCATATGTTGAATGTTTCGGCAGTAATTGCCTGCAACACATCACTTCTTTTTACAACCATATAGTCGTGGCTACGATAATACACTAACTCCTCATGGTCCTGCGGCACGGCAGGCGTGTACACTACGAAAGCAACTTTTTTAGGAATGAGCGTTACATCTTCTGAATAGTGAATTTTTGCCCCTTCTGTCGCTAACGACTGCGTCAACTCAGATTCCACCTTGTCATAGCCGCTCACGTTGAAGCCGCGGCTGAGGAAGTAACGCGCAATCGCACTCATACCAATGCCGCCGATGCCGATGAAATATATTTCACCAGATGTGGGTAGCGACAAGAGTTCACTCTTACCGGCGCTCTGATTGTATGTGGTTTCTTGTTTAATAAGCAGTTAGCTTTTAATTATTTAATCTCTTTCAGAATTTCATCTGCTATCCTTTTGTCTGCGTCTGTTATTTTTTGTCTTGCAATATTTTGTTTCAAGGCCATTTGTTTTTGTTCGTCGCGGGCTAATTCAACAATTGTGGGCACCACCTGCCGAACGGCTTCACTGTCTTTCACCATAATCGCTGCACCCTTATCGACGAGGTGCTTTGCGTTAACAGTTTGATGGTCTTCTGCTGCAAACGGAAAGGGTACAAAAACCACTGGTTTTTCAACAACACACAACTCGGCAACAGCCATTGCACCTGCACGAGATACCACCAGGTCTGCAGCTGCATATGCAGTTTGCATTTCCGTGATGAATTCACGCACCCAAACGAACTTCATTCCTGCAGCCGCGGATTGCCATTTTGGTGCATCCGTCTTACCTGTTTGCCAGATAATTTGAAGTCCGGCATTCTCCAGTTCCGTCAATCCGTTCGCAATCGCCTGGTTAATTGACCGAGCCCCCAAACTGCCCCCAACAATCAGCACTGTTTTCCTTTCTTCACCCAAGCCGAAAAACTGCAATGCTTCATGTTTTGAAATAGCTGCAGCATTCACGATGTCAGGTCTGATCGGATTGCCGGTGATCACGATTTTCTGCGCGGGGAAAAATCTTTCCATCCCGTCTGTAGCAACAAAAACTTTGGTTGCCTTTTTACCGAGCAAAATGTTTGACTTTCCTGCAAACGAATTCGATTCGTGTATGAACGTTGGAATTCCTTTTGCCTGCGCAAAGCGTAATACCGGAAACGAAGAATAACCGCCAACTCCAATCACCGCATCGGGCTTAAAGTTTTTAACTATGCTTCGCACCTGGGAAAAACTTTTCATCAGCAACCACGGCAGACCAATGTTTTTAATCAAAGAACTTCTGTTGAAACCTGCTATATCAATTCCTTTTATCTGATAACCTGCTTGAGGCACCTTCTCCATTTCCATTCTTCCCTTTGCACCAACGAACAAAATTTCTGCATCCGCCACTTCTTTTTTCAATGCGTTTGCGATCGCAATTGCAGGAAAAATATGTCCTCCTGTGCCCCCACCTGCTATCAAAAACTTTAATCCTTCTCGCCTTTCTTTCATCACAAATTGTTTTATACTGCAATTGCTTGCTGCTCGACTACATCCTCCGTCTGCTCGCCGGTGTCTTCCTCCTGCTCTTCTGCGATCTGTGCAGGGGCTTCTAACTGCTCGACATTTCTTGCCACGCTTAAAATAATTCCGATGGATAAACAGGTGAAAAGAAAACTACTTCCGCCCATACTTACCAACGGGAGCGTGACGCCTGTAACTGGAAAAATGTTCACGTTGACGGCCATGTTTGCAAGTGCCTGGAGCACCAGTGTGAAACTGAGCCCTACCGCCAGGAATGCACCAAACGCGTACGGACATTTTTTAAACAGCCTTATACTGCGATATAAGAAAACGAGATATATAAAAAGAATAAAGCCCCCGCCGAGCAATCCGTATTCTTCAATCAATGTTGCATAGATGTAATCGTTATATGCCTGCGGTAAAAAATTTCTTGCCTCGCCGTTGCCGGGTCCTTTGCCAATAAACCCACCACGTGCTATTGCGATTTTTGCCTGATTTACCTGGTAATGATCGTCGTCGGTTGCATCCTTTGAACCATAAATAAACTTTTCCACTCTGCTCACCCAGGTGTCCACTCTCGCAAAAACTTTAGATGTTTTTTCTTTGGTTTCTGCAGTATCGCTGTCAGCACTTTGGTGCTTTATAACTGCCGTCATCACTAATAAGGCAACAGGTATCATTGCCACAAAAACAGTGAGGAGCAAATGCTTAGATCGCACCCGTCCGATGAACAGAAGCAGCATGCAACTAGCGCCGAGTAGCAGCGAAGTGGAAAGATTAGCAGGAGCAATCAACAAGCATGTTAACGCCACCGGCAACATAACCGGAAGAAACCCTTTTTTAAAATCTTTTATTCGGGGTTGTTTGCGGCTCAGGAGTCTTGCAAGGAACATAAACAATGCAAGCTTTGCGAGATCCGATGTTTGCATTGTTAGGTTGATCAGTGGCAACCGTATCCAACGACTTCCTTCATTCAGAGTGACGCCAAATAATAACGTATACAGCAAAAGCGGGATCGAAAAAAGGAACAGAACTTTTGCAACCCTCGAATAAAGAGTATAATTGACCTTATGTGCGAAGTAGATAATGAGAAACCCGACTATGATAAAAACAATTTGTTTGAACAAATAGACTTCTGTGTTGCCTTTGTACATTTTATACGCCAGCGAACCAGTTGCGCTGTAAACAACAAGTAAAGAAACCAATACCAACAGGAAAACAGAAGCCCAGATCACCTTGTCGCCACTCGTCTTTTTGAGCAGCGTTGTTGGCTTCAGCGTTTTGATGTCAGTAAACCTTATATCTGGTGTCATGCTGTTAACAGGTTTCAATTTTAAATTCTGATCAATCCCACTTACAGATTTCGGACTGCTTCTTTAAACTGTTTTCCGCGATCCTCATAGTTCTTGAATAAGTCAAAACTTGCACAGGCAGGGCTGAGTAATACTACATCGCCCGGCGATGCTAGCCTGTACGCCATCTGCACAGCATCATCGGCACTCTGCGTATCAACAAGACGCACGTCTGACGCGAAGGCGGCATGTATTTTCTTATTATCTACTCCGAGGCAAACAATTGCTTTCACCTTTTGCTGAACCAATTCCTTTATCAGCGAGTAGTCATTCCCTTTGTCAAGTCCGCCGAGAATCAAAACAGTCGGCTTGGTCATACTTTCCAAAGCATACCAACTTGAGTTTACATTTGTCGCTTTGCTGTCGTTAATAAAATCCACTCCACGCACCGTAGCAACATGTTCCATGCGGTGTTCCAGATTTTCAAAAGTTTGCACCGCCTCCCGGATTTTATTTTTCCGGATATCCATTGTTGCCGTAGCTACGCAGGCCGCCATTGTATTGTATTGATTGTGTTTTCCTTTCAATGCAAAATCATAGATGCTCATATTTTGCTGATCGCCTCTTACGCTCATATGCAGTTGGTTTTCCATGATATATGCTCCTTGTTCTACTCGTTGCTTCATGCTGATTGGTAATAATGTTGATTCAATGTTGTTTTGGTCTAAATATTTTGTGACTACTTCGTCGTCTAAATTGTAGATGAAATAATCGTTTGATTTTTGGTTCATCGCTATGCGAAACTTGCTTCGGATATAGTTTTCGAACTTGTACTCGTACCTGTCCAGATGATCTTCAGTTATATTCAGCAGCACGGCAACGTCTGGCCTAAAATCAACGATATCATCCAGTTGAAAAGAACTGATTTCCGCTACATACAATGGCTTTGGGTCTTCCGCTATTTGTCTCGCAAAAGAATAGCCGATGTTGCCCACCAGCGCACAGTCCAGTCCTTGATGTTTGCAGATGTGATAAGTGAGTGCTGTTGTTGTAGACTTTCCATTGCTGCCGGTAATGGCAATTATTTTACTATTGCCTTTGTGACGAAAGCCGAATTCTATTTCACTGATGATCGGAACCGCTTTCTGTCGCAACAACTGTACGTGCGCATTGGTCTCCGCAATTCCCGGGCTTTTTACCACTTCATCAGCCCAAAATAGCCTGGCAATATCAACACCGTTTTCAATAAACTCAACACCTGCATTTTGCAACTCCTTACGATGAATTTCTTTCAAAGAGCCTTCGTCCATCAGAACGAACTCATAACGTTGTTTTTTTGCAAGAAGCGCTGCTCCTATGCCGCTTTCGCCACCTCCAAGTATCACCAGCTTTTTCATCCTGCCTGTTTTTTCACGTGTACGGTTAGGGTTGGTTCTTCAATGGAATTACATTATCAATAGGTTTTTGTTAGTTTTCATCGGTCCTCTTAGGTGGTTTTTCAGTAATCTTTTATCTCAACTTCAACGTTACAATTGACAACACAGCACATAATATTGTTGCGATCCAAAACCTTGTTACGATCTTGGACTCGTGGTAACCAAGCTTTTGATAATGGTGATGCAATGGGCTCATCAAAAACAATCTTCTTCCTTCACCATATTTTCTTTTCGTGTATTTGAAATACGCCACCTGCATCACCACACTTAAATTTTCCACCAGAAACACGCCGCAGATGATGGGTATCAGCAGTTCTTTGTGAACAATAATTGCAAGTGCCGCGATAATGCTGCCTAAAGTGAGACTTCCTGTATCGCCCATGAACACCTGCGCCGGGTAAGAGTTATACCAGAGAAAACCAATACAGGCACCAATCGTAGCTCCCACAAAAATGGATAGCTCACCAAGATTAGGTATGTACATTATGTTCAAATAATCAGCGACTAACAAGCTGCCGCTTGCATACGCGAATACACCTAAGCAAGCAGAAATGACTGCAGAAGTACCGGTAGCTAATCCGTCCAGACCATCGGTAATGTTAGCCCCATTGGAAACAGCGACTATGATGAATATTACTATCAAAATGTACAGCACCCAAGTGTAATCGCGCCATGATGCAGGCAGTAGCTTTGAGTAGTTAAACTCATGGTTCTTGACAAATGGGATTGTGGTTACAAACGATTTCGCCGGAACAAACAATCTGTCTTTTCCATTTATCTCTTTAGGTATGACAGCAACAGAAGAATTGGCAGGGTTGCCCTGATATTCTCTCCAGATTTTTACATTAGGATTAAAATACAACGTAGCGCCAACAACGACGCCCAGCATAATCTGCCCAAATATTTTAAACTTTCCCGCAAGACCATCATCATCACCTTTTTTGTACTTGATACCTTTCTGTTGCGCCAGCCGTTTTGCCCGCAGCTTTAAATAATCATCAATAAAACCAATGGCTGCCATCCATACTGTGCAGAAAATCATTAGTCGCACATATACTTTGGTAAGGTTTGCCAAAAGCAATGTGGGAACAAGCAGCGCCAGAATGATGATAATCCCGCCCATTGTTGGAGTGCCTTTTTTCTCTTGTTCGCCATGCAGTCCAAGGTCTCTTACACTCTCGCCAATTTGTTTTTTCTGAAGAAAACGAATGATTCTTTTACCATAGACTGTGCTGATAAATAAAGACAGCAGCACTGCGAGTAACACACGAAATGTAATGAACCGAAAAAGCTCGCTGCCGGGAAACCGGAAGCCTTCAGTTCTTAACCATTCAAAAAGGTGATACAGCATGCGCTTATTTATCAAATAATTCAAACATTTCCTGCAGCACTTCTTTATCATCGAAGTGGTGCTTTACCCCGTTGATCTCCTGATACTTTTCGTGACCTTTCCCAGCTATTAAAATGATGTCTTCTTTTTTCGCCATCGACACTGCGTTTTTTATTGCTTGTTTTCTGTCGGCGATAGAAACAAACTTTCTGCGTGCGGCAGACCCAAGCGTCTGCTCCATATCTTTCAAGATCTGCAATGGATCTTCAGTTCTTGGGTTGTCACTCGTAAAGATTACCTGATCACTGTGCTCGCAAGCGACTTCGCCCATTACGGGCCGCTTGGTTGTGTCGCGATCGCCGCCACAACCCACCACTGTTATTAGTTGTTCGTGCCCTTGTTTCAGCCTTTTTATTGTTGTGAGCACGTTGATCAATGCATCAGGTGTGTGTGCATAATCAACTATTCCAATGATTCTTTCTTTCGCAGAAATTGTATAATCAAATCTTCCTTCGGCACCTGTAGTGTTGCTCAAACACTGAAGCACGTTGTTTTTATCTTGTCCCAAACAAATGGCCGCCCCGTAAACAGCCAACAAATTATATGCGTTGAACTCACCAATTAACCGGAAATGCACTTCCTGTTCATTAATGTTCATCAACAGTCCGGTGAGATTGTTTTCTAAAATCTTTCCTTTGAAATCTGCAACCGTCCGCAGGCTGTAGCTGTACTTTTTTGCGACGGTATTCTGCAGCATCACCAAGCCTCTTTTGTCATCAAGATTGGTAATGGCAAATGCCGTGGAAGGAAGTGCATCGAAAAATCCTTTTTTCGCTTTTATGTATTCGTCAAATGTCTTATGATAGTCTAAATGGTCGTGCGTGATGTTGCTAAACAAAGCACCCACAAATTTTAATCCCGCAATTCTTTTCTGATGCACCGCGTGCGAACTCACTTCCATAAAAGCGTATTCGCAACCCTGATCTACCATTTGCTTCAGCAAAGCGCTTGTGGTAATTGGGTCCGGTGTTGTATGGGTTGATGGAATTACTTTACCTGCAATTTGGTTTTCTACTGTGCTTATGAGGCCACATTTATATCCAAGGCATCCAAAAAGTTTGTATAGCAGTGTCGCAATTGTCGTTTTACCATTCGTGCCGGTTACACCAACTAATTTTAATTTTTCAGAAGGTTGTGCATAAAAGTTTTGCGCAATGATTCCGGCACCTTCTGCAGTGTCCTTCACTTGTATATAAGTAACATCGGCGTTCAGCTCCGGGGGAATGTGTTCGCACACGACAACAATTGCACCCTGCTTAATTGCTTTGGAAATAAATTCATGCCCGTCAACTGCAACTCCTCTTACAGCGATAAACACACAACCCTGTTCAACTTTTCTCGAATCGATTTGCACATCAGATACGTTAACATCTGTGTTGCCAACGAGAGCAGTTGTTTGTACCCGATATAATATTTCACTCAGCTTCTTCAATTCAAAAGAATTGTTACAGATTGATTTTTTACTATTGCCACACCTGGTGTCACATCCTGCGCAACCACCTTTCCTTTCCCCTTAACTAAAACCTTCAATCCTGCATTCTCAAGAGCATACAAAGCATCTCGCAGCGTCATGTGCCGAACGTCAGGCATGGCATTTTTTGTAACGACTACATCCTTTGCTACAGGTTTGTAGTTGTAAGCCGCAACAGTCATCCAATTGTTCTTCTTACTGGACGAATCGGTATAGCTGAAGCGCAACCGCGTCAAAATATTTTTTACGTCAGCCGTGCTTCCGCTATAGGCGTAAGCTGAACTATCAGGGGAAAGTTTTATTTGTGCAGGCTTATGCACGTACATTGCATGTAGTTCCGCAGCTACTTCTTTAAAAACGGGAGCAGCGAGTTGTCCTCCGTAGTGCAGAGCGGCATGCGGTTTCGTTTTAATAACAACAATGCAACTGTACTGAGGATTATCTGCGGGGAAAAACCCAACAAAAGATGCCTGGTAAACACCATCTTCGTAGCGCAGTTTGCCACCGGCAACGTGGGCTGTACCGGTTTTACCTCCCACAGAAAATGGAAAATCTTTGAAGACTTCTTTAGCCGTGCCTTCCGTCGTCACGGCAATCATACATTCTTTGGCTGCGGCAATCACCTGCGGCTTACAAATGTTTTCATCAAGCACCGTCGGCTCAACAACTTTAGTTATGACACCATTGCTGCGGATGCTGTTCACCAGATAAGGCTTCATCATCCTGCCATTGTTTGCCACTGCGTTGTACAACATTAATGTATGTAGTGGGCTCACCTCAATTGCATATCCGAAAGATGCGGTAACCATTGCGTGAAGCCCTTCATTGTTTCTTTTAATTTTTGGCAGCCGTGGTGCGTCTTCACCGGTGAGATCTATTCCTGTTCTCTTATCTAAGTGAAACTTCTGCAGGTATTGCTTGTAAACATCCGGTTGCGAAGCAAAGGCTTTGTAAGCAAGTTTGCTCATGCCTACGTTGGAGCTGTGTGCAAAACACTCTTTAACCGTCAACACAGGTTTAGGTGATCGCTCTGCATCATTCACATTTCTAACACCAACGTAAGCGCTGCCAGTAGAACCGACTTCCACAAGATCCGTTACCTTACTTGAGCCGTGATCCAGGACAGAAAGAAGAGTTGCAAGCTTGATTGTGGAACCCGGTTCTGTTGTTTGCAACGCATAGTTCAATGTCTCGTCGTAATCACCGGTTTTTGTTCTGCCGAGATTTGCAACGGCTTTAATTTTTCCGGTTTTCGTTTCCATTACAATGCAGGTACCGTGGTCCGACTCACTCGCTCGCATCATCTTCATTAATGCATTTTCGACAACATCCTGCATGTGAATGTCAAGAGTGGTGATAATGTCTTTTCCATTCTCCGCTTCGATTTCGTAACCCTCGAGAGGAACGGGTGCACCGCCTGCAATGAAACGCACCAATCGTTTTCCCTTCACTCCGGTTAACAAACTGTCGTAAGTTCTTTCCAGTCCCACGTTTTGGGCATTCTCTCTCGCTAGTCCAATCGTTCTGCGTGCCAACATTGCAAACGGATTCAATCGCTTTGACTTTTCTTCAACTATGACGCCACTTTTGTTTCGTCCGAGCCTTGCTAATGGAAAAGTTCTGAGCTGCTTGTACTGCTCGAATGAAACGCCCTTTTTGAGTAGAAAATAGCGATTTTGTTTACGATAACCCTGCTGCAACTCTTTTTTATACTCAGCAGATGTTTTGTCCTTAAAAAGTTTTGCAATCGCCAGAGAAAATGAGTCTATATTTTCTTTGAACACTTTGCCTTTCCTGTCGCGAAGTCCGTCAGCACCAAAATCGATGTAAATATTATAGTAGGGAATTGACGTGCTTAGCATTTGCCCATCTTCGCTGTAAATAGTTCCACGCTCCGCATCAAGCTCAACAAATTTTTGGTGCATGCTGTCTGACAAACTGCGCCAATATTCTCCCTGCACCTGTTGGATGTAGAAGGCACGACCCAATACACAAAAGCTGAGAAGCGCAACGCCAATAAAGCTTAAGTATACTCGCCACAATATGTCTTTCTTTACTTCCACTAATTTTTAATTTGTTTGTGCGGTACTGTCAAGCAAAACCACCGGTCCTGATGATTTTGTGAGACCAAGGGCCGCAGCAGCGTCAGTGACTTCGCTTTGACGGCTGTGCAACAATGCTTCGCCTTTTACTGACTTATATTCATTTTGCAAGTCTTTCAACTCTCGTCCCGATTTTATGGTTTTCCGCATCATCTTGTCCGCGACGTGTCCGTTGTAGATGTAGACAACCGCTAAAGCGGTCATAAACAGAAAAAAAGGAATTTGCTTTACAATCGACTGATAATTCAGCAATCGCTTCCACCTGTACTGCTCTTCTTTATCTGTTTTTCTACTCATGTTTTTGATGGTAGTTCAATGGATATTAAGATTCACGATATTTTTTCAGCAACACGCAGCTTTGCACTGCGTGCTCTTGGATTTCTTTTTATTTCTTCCAGTGAAGCAACAATTGGTTTTTTGTTCACCGGCTTTAGTGTTTTCACTACACTTTCTGTTGCGAATGGATTTTCTTCTAAAATGTCAAAAGTGTTGTCACGAAAAAACATTTTCACCACGCGATCCTCAATTGAGTGAAAAGTGATGACAGCAGCTTTTCCTCGCTTTTTTAATACCGCCGGTAGCTGTTGTAACATTTCTTTCAACGAACTCATTTCATCATTTACTTCTATCCGCAAAGCCTGGAAAACCTGCGCGAAATATTTATTCGGATTTCCTTTCACTATTCCACTGGTTGCATTCTTTAATTCATCTATTGTTTCAATCCTCTTCGTCTTTCTTGCAGCGACAATTGTTTTTGCCAGTGTTTTCGCATTCGTCACTTCACCGTATTGCTCGAACAACTTGTGTAATTGCTGCTCGGAGTAGCTGTTCAAGACGTCGGCAGCGGTTGTTGTTTGCCGCTGATCCATTCTCATGTCCAGCGCAGCGTTGAACCTTGTCGAAAACCCTCTTTCAGCTTTGTCAAAGTGATGGCTGCTTACTCCCAGGTCTGCAAGAACTCCATCTACCTGCTCCACTCCGTTTAATCGGAGAAAGCGCTGCAGATAGCGAAAGTTGTGTTGCACGAAAACGATTCTCTCATCCCCTGGTAAATTGTTTTTTGCATCTGCATCGTGGTCAAATGCAAACAGCTTTCCGGATGCGCTCAGCTTCTCAAGAATTGCCTTGCTGTGTCCACCGCCTCCAAAAGTGCAGTCAACGTAAATACCGGAAGGCTTAATGTCGAGGCTATCGATCACCTCGTGCAACATGACAGGAATATGGTAATTAGATGGTGAAGAATTTGGATCGTTCGTTGATTTTTTTTCTTCCATCTATTTCAAATCGTTTCCGTTCACCATTACCTGTTGCGCAATAGAGCTGAAGTCGTTAGGTGAATATGATTCAAAGAACTGTTTATGACTTTCCTTGGACCAGATTTCGATTTTGTCGATTGCCGAAGTGAGAATGATGTCTTTTCCCAATCCCGCATATTCTTTCAAATTCGACGGCAACAGAATTCGTCCCGCGGAATCAAAATCCACTTCTGTTGCACCATTTAAAAACATCCGTCTGAAGTTTCGCGTGTTCTGGTCGAAATCGTTCAAAGCACTGAGTTTAGCGTACAGCGGCTCCCAGCTTTGGCGCGGGTAAAGAGTGAGGCATTTTTCAAAACCTCTGTTGATAACGAAATGTGTATTTTCACCTTCAGGCAGTTGCTTTTTCAGCGCTGCCGGGAGGAGAAATCGCCCCTTTGCGTCGAGAGTAACCTCATATTCACCAAGGAAGCCAATCATTCTCAATGATTTAGATCAGAAGTTTAGATTTGACACAAAATAACACTTTTTACCACTTTGGAGAGTTTTTTTTGAACAATTTACTTTTCCACGTGGATGAAGACTTCAAAAGCATTGATTTCACTACGTTTCACAGGGATATAGCTCCTGAAGATTAGTTTTGCTGTGAATGAGGTGTGGATAAGGG
>JAEZJD010000285.1 GCA_023436425.1 Bacteroidota bacterium
CGCGAACACTACTCTGATAATATTCTGGTGGCAGTTGACGGTGTTCCTTTACAAAACCCGAACAGGATCTTTTCGGTGGATCCACTGAAGATCAAATCGCTTGGAGTAATCACAAGAAATTACATCATGGGGGCGTCAGTTTTCCATGGATTAGCTAATTTTTCTTCCTACTCAGGCAATTTCGAAGAGTTTGAAATCGATCCGAGGGTAGTGACTTTAGACTATGAAGGACTGCAGTTGCAAAGAAGGTTTTTCTCTCCTGATTATTCTACGGGACCAGCTTTAAAGAGTAAAAAACCAGACCTGAGAACTACACTGTTTTGGGAGCCGAACGTTAGCTCAAAGCAAATTTCTTTTTACACCGGTGACAACAAAGGCAATTTTATTGTTGTTCTGCAGGGCATTGACAGTTCTGGTAATCCTGTTTCTTCATCGACCCAATTTGTAGTAAAATAAAAAGCTCACCGTTCGGTGAGCTTCATAATTGCGGCAGGTACTTCGCTAGTTGCCACCGGCTCTTTGTCTTTCTTCCTCCGATGCCGTCGTTCGTTTTCTGGCTTGCGCAACTTTACTGTTGCCAAAGCGATATGAAAAACTAAGATTGGCAACCCGGGTTTCTCGCTGCGCATGCCAGTTTTCTACATAGCTTCCAGGGTAAGTAACGGTTGATTTTGGCAGGTTCGTCCAAAATATATCTGTTACGTTCATCCGAATAGTTCCTTTCCCTTTTAAGAGTGTTTTTTGGCCACCGACAGACACGCCCCACTGAGGTTCCATCGCCGCATAATTGTAGCGAGATCTTGTATTCAAGGTCGCATTCAACTCTGCAGACCATCCTTTTTTCAGCGGGAAAGAATTGTTTGTTTTTATGTTCATTGAGGGTGAGCCGTTATCTAAATTGCTACCACCGATGTTGCCATTAAAATGATTGTAATAAATGTTCACGTTATTCACCATATTCCACCATTTCGTTATCGTGATCGGGGTTGATGCTGTAAAGCCAACGTAATCGGAAGATGTAAGGTTCACCGGTATCTGGACAGTAATATTTGAATCTTGTCCCTGTTTTATTTCGAAGTTTGGAATCACATCCAAAATTTTAGAAAGCACCGTGCTTTGCGGATCGGTGGTGTGGCTATAGCCAAGTGTGAAATTCAGGTTTTTCAAAGTATAGCTCATTTCGCTGCTCCACGTCATTTGAGGCTTTAGCAGCGGCGCTCCGGTGGAATAAATCGTCGCGTCAATTTGAAAAAGAAACGGGTTCAATTGAAAATAACCGGGACGATCAATCCGTCGACTTACCGATAGTCCAATTGCTTTGTCTTCTTTCAATTTATATGTAAAGAAAGCGCTTGGAAATAATTCGAAGTAGCTTCTATCGAAACTCGTATTGCCTTTGACCTGGTGCGTTTCCAGTGCCGTATACTCCCCTCGAAGACCGAGCTGCATGCTTACTTTATTGAATTCTTTTGCATAGTTCAGATATCCGGCCTGGTTATATTCTTTGTATAAAAAATGATTTGTTTTGCCTGCATCGTTGATCGCACCCGTAGGCAGAACGTTATAAAACTTAGCGTCGTTGTCAGACGATACGTAGCTGGTTTTTACGCCAGCTTCAAACTTTTCACCCTTCCTGAACGGATTCGTGTAGTCTATTTTTCCTGTCCGCAATTTCAGTTTGCCTGTTTGGTCGCCATCGAGAATGTCATCATCTTTTGTTTGCGAACCATTAAGGTTCAGGTAAGAAGTGGCTGTTCTTGTTATTGATTTAGAATTAAAAATTCCGAAATCCACATCTGCCGTCAGCTCTTTTCCTTCGGTATTGAAGCTGTGCTTGAAATTGAGATTACCAACAGCATTGCTGAAATGATCGTCGTTCGTTGCCAGAGAGAAGAAACGGGCCAGCGGATTATATTTCACATCTCTTTTTAAGGAGCTGTTGTTCGCTGTGCGGTCAAGGGCATTGAAGTTGCTGTTGACCACAAATCCGATAATAGTTTTCTTCGATGGAAAAAAGTCTGCGCCTACACGTGCCGTGTTACTGTTGGAAAACATTACACCCATATTGTCTTTGTCGTCAGCACCATAAAGAATTCCATTCGAATAGAAATTTCTGTTGATGAACAGATGGTTCACATTTTGGCGGTAAGAATAACTGTAATTGCCGAATACGTTCACGCTTTTGTTGCGATGGTTTAAACTTACACCCGTATTAGCTTTTGGATAAATTCCCTGCCCGTAGCCTGCCGTAAAAGTTCCGTTGGTGCCTAGCCTCTGGTCTTTTTTCATTTTCAGATCGATAATGCCCGAGTTGCCCGCTGCATAATACTTGGCGGAGGGATTTGTGATAATTTCGATACGATCAAGAGCATTACTCGGTAAGTTGCGCAGATAATTTGCCAGTTCCGCTCCTGTCATTGGTGAAGGCTTGCCATCCACCATAATGATGACACCCGATTTTCCCCGCAGAGCAATAGCGTCATTCTGATCCACTGTTATTCCGGGTGACCGCTCAAGCACGTCAAGCGCAGTGCTGCCTGCATTAACTGAACTATTTTCCACGTTCACCACTATCCTGTCATTCAGCTTTTGAATAAAGGGTTTTTTCGCAGTAATTGTCACTTCCTGCATCTGTGAAGCCGGCTTTGATGCCATCGTCACCGCAGGAACAGAAACAATCAGATTATTCTCAGAAACAGCAATTGCATTTGTCAGACGTGTGACGAAACCTATAGCTGAAATGCGGGCCACGTAAGAACCCGCGGCTATGCTTTCAAATTCAGCAACTCCCCATTTACTGGTAATAGATGTTTTTATCAGAGCAGAATCTTTAGCTCGCAATAATTCTACTGTTGCGTTTTCAACAGGTAAGTTTTGTTCATTGTTGATGGTGATTGCGATTTTTCCAACAGACGGTTGTGCTGAAGAAAAAAATGCTGAAAAAAGGAATACGGCGCACCAAAAAAAGTTTCTCATCGTCATTCGTTTCTGTAAAAAACAGAACTAATGATGAGAGAAATTCGCCAAAAGTATTTCAACTGCTACGCAGAATGATAAGCGGGCAAACCGAGATTTCTACGAAAAATGTCGTGTCCGTTTTTTACATTGATACTGATAGAATGATCGTTTTATCGTTGAGGTTGACCCATTGACAAAGTAGCTCCGTATTGTTCCTGCGCCAACTCAATATCGGCACCCTTGCAGTCGCAAATGAGCATGCATTCTGAAGTGATTATTTCTACTGAATTTATTTTCGCGGATTGCGTAAATGACCACAAATGGTGAAGCGTGGGAAATAACAAGCTGACTTTTTCTTTCATAAAAAAATTTTTAATCAAGATTGGAGCTGGCTGTTATGAAACGCACAGAGGAAATAACAGGAAGAAGCAAAATTGAAGTATTATAAAGATAACAAATTGGGTTGGACAAACCTATTATTTTATTGTGCTGATTGTAAGTGCACGCGAAGCTGCAAATTTGCTGTTAATATGACCTACAACGTAGATGAGTTCAATTCATTGATAAAAAACCGCAGATCTGTTTTTCCAAAACAATTTGCACCCGGCAAAAAGATATCTGATAAGGTGGTGCTCCAAATTTTAGAGAACGCTACCTGGGCGCCGACACATGGCTGCAC
>JAEZJD010000246.1 GCA_023436425.1 Bacteroidota bacterium
GTTTGGGACGAAGGAAAAAACACGCAACTCCTTGTGGATGCAGCGCCAATGATAAAAGCTCCGCTTAGAATAGCCGGTGACAACGAATTTGCGGCGAACCATTTTGATTCTTTAAACAGCGGCGTTGAATATCTTGGCAGTTTGTCGACTTCCGAAGTGGCACAACAGCTATCCGGCGCACCTATTTACGCTTTGCCTGGTAAATATGAACCCTTCGGATTATCTGCACTCGAAGCTGCTTTCTCAAAATGCGCATTGGTACTCGGCGACATCGAAACCTTAAGGGAGATTTGGGGTGACAACGCGTTGTATGTACATCCAGATGATAAAAATGAACTGGCAGAAACGATCAATTATCTTTTGGAGAACCCAACTGCATGTGAGGAATACGGAAACAAAGCTTATAACCATGCGCAGCGATATTCGCCTGAAATAATGGCTGCGGAATATTTGAAAGCTTACCAGGAATTGTCAAGAAATCGTTTAAGAGCAAAAGAATTGACGTAGATGAACATCGTATTATTTTATCATTCACTCCTCTCCGATTGGAACCATGGCAATGCACATTTTCTCCGTGGCATTGCAACAGAGCTAATTAAACGTGGTAATTCGGTTAAGATTTACGAACCAAAGAATAACTGGAGCATTTCCAATCTGATTGCCGACAACGGGAAAGATGTCCTCGCAGAGTTCCACGACTATTATCCGCAACTCACAAGCACTGCATACGATTTGAACTCCATTGACCTCAACAAAATATTGAATGACGCAGATCTGGTGATTGTACACGAATGGAACGAGCATGCACTTGTGAAAATGATTGGTGAAACAAAAAAAAAATTTGGGTTTAAACTACTTTTTCATGACACGCACCATAGAGCAATTACCGAACGCAGCAGCATGAGCAATTACGACCTCAGTAACTACGACGGTGTGCTTGTCTTTGGCGAGTGTATCAGAAAAATTTATCTGAAACATAGGTGGGCAAAAAGAGCATGGACGTGGCATGAGGCTGCAGATGTCAGAATATTCAAGCCGTTAAAAAGAAAGAAAACCGGTGATCTGATTTGGGTTGGTAATTGGGGTGACGAAGAGCGAACAAAAGAACTCTTTGAGTTTTTGATTGAACCGGTGGAAGAGCTGAAGTTGAAAGCAAAAATTTTTGGAGTCCGTTATCCTGAACACGCAAAAAGAGCCTTGAAAGAAGCGGGAATAAAGTACGCCGGTTGGCTGCCTAACTATAAAGCGCCGGAGGTATTTGCAAGCCATCGGCTAACAGTTCACGTACCGAGAAGACCGTACGTGGAAGCGCTTCCGGGCATCCCAACTATCCGTCCGTTCGAGGCGCTTGCATGTGGTATTCCGCTCATTTCAGCACCGTGGAACGATGTTGAACATTTATTCACACCAGGAAAAGATTTTATTGTAGCCAACAACAAAGCGGAAATGAAAAAGTGGATGAAAAAAATTTTGAATGACGAAGAATTTGCAACTCAGCTAGCACAACACGGTTTGCAAACTATTCGTTCAAAACATACCTGCGCACATCGTGTGGATGAACTGTACAACATCTGCGACGAACTTGGAGTTAAAAATTTGGAACAAAACAAAATTATCGCACAATGAAGTTTGCATTCTTTGGTTCAAGCCTGGTATCGGCGTACTGGAATGGCGCGGCAACATACTACCGCGGAATCATACGAGCCATGCATGAGCGTGGGCATCAAATTACTTTCTATGAGCCGGACGCTTACGATCGCCAAAAGAACCGCGATATCGACGACCCTTCGTGGGCTACGATCAAAGTGTACAATCCAACGGAAGATGAAGTTTACAAGACGCTTCAAGATGCAGAAGACGCAGATGTGATCATTAAAACTTCTGGTGTCGGTGTGTTTGACGAAGTACTTGAAAAAGAAGTACTGAACCTGAAACACAAAAATAAACTGGTCTTCTTCTGGGACGTAGACGCACCCGCAACACTGGATAGAGTGAATGCCGGTGGCGATTATTTTCAGTCGCTCATTGCGCAGTATGATTTGATACTCACTTACGGCGGCGGCGATCCTGTGATTAATGCGTATAAAGCGCTTGGAGCAAAAAATTGCTATCCGGTTTACAATGCCCTCGATCCATCTACACATCACCCTGTGCCAAAAGATGATCGTTTTGCATGTGATTTGGCTTTCCTCGGAAATCGCCTTCCTGACCGGGAAAAGAGAGTGGAGGATTTCTTCTTGAATGTGGCTGCGCAAATGCCGGACAGCACATTCATTTTAGGAGGTAACGGATGGCAGGATAAGCCAATGGCGTCAAACATCAAATACATTGGGCATGTATTTACACGTGATCACAATGCACTTAATTGTTCGCCGAAGGCGGTGTTGAATATTAGTCGCGACAGTATGGCGAAATATGGCTTCTCGCCTGCTACACGTGTGTTTGAAGCAGCCGGTGCCGGCGCATGCATGATTACCGATTACTGGGAAGGAATTGACTTCTTCTTTGAACCTGACAACGAAATTCTTGTTGCAAAAACCGGAGATGAAGTGAAAGAAATTTTATCATCTCTCACGAAAGAAGAAGCGGACGCAATTGGTCAGGCGGCGCTCAAAAAAGTGCTTGCGAAACATACATATACTCATCGTGCAGAGGAATTGGACAGAATTCTGAAACAAGAATTCGTTTCAGAAGTGCTGTGATTGAGATTAACTTTGACCATATGAATAATGTGGCAGATTATATTAGCATCGATAACAACATTCGTTTTGGTAAACCTTGCATCAAAGGCACTCGGATAGCTATATCTGACATCCTTAATTGGCTGGCTTCCGGAATGACGAACAAAGAAATCTTGGAGGACTATCCATCCTTAAAAGAAGCACATATTAAGGCAGCTCTGGCTTTTGCGGCAAATCGAGAAGCAATTATTAAAATGATAGCCGCGTAATGAAGCTGCTATTTGATGCAAACATTTCATGGCGAATAGCCAAGACTTTGAGGGAGCAATTCGACGATTGTATTCATGTTGACAATTGCGGATTAGATATTCCAGCAGCTGATTCAGATATTTGGAGTTATGGAAAAAGAAACGATTTCGTTATTGTGACTAATGATGCGGACTATCTCAACTTTCTAAACATCCGAGGCTTTCCACCAAAAGTTATTCTGCTAAGAACCGGTAATCAGTCCAATAATTTTATTGAGCAACTTTTATTGAAACATAAGGAAAGCATAGAAGCTTTCAACCGGGATGAATAATCTGGTTTACTTGAATTTTATTGATGCGTTATGATGAACAAACAACCTCTTAACATAACCATACTCGGTCTCTCAATCACTTCTTCATGGGGCAATGGACATGCAACCACATTTCGGGGCCTTGTTCGTGAGTTGAAAAGGAACGGCCACAACATTACTTTCCTGGAGCGGGATGTTCCCTGGTATGCAACAAATCGCGACCTTCCAAACCCACCGTATTGCGAGACAATTTTGTATGCTTCATTTGAAGAATTAAAGAATAAACATTGCGGAGCGATACATTCAGCAGATTTAGTAATCGTAGGCTCGTATGTTCCTGAAGGCGTTGCAGTTGGCGAATGGGTGGTACAGAATGCAAAAGGCGTTACGGCATTTTACGACATTGATACTCCGGTAACGATCGCTAAAATGGAAAAAGGAGATTACGAGTATTTGCATCCGTCCCTCATTCCTAAGTACAATATTTATCTTTCATTCACCGGCGGACCAACCCTGAAGCGTCTTGAAAATTATTTTGGCTCGCCAATGGCAAGAGCCCTCTACTGCTCTTTCGATCCGGAACTTTACTTTCCGGAAGATCTTCCTAAGAAGTGGGATTTAGGTTATCTCGGCACCTACAGCATTGACAGGCAAAAACCGCTTGAGGATCTGATGCTAAGCGCAGCAGAAAAATATCAAAAAGGAAAATTTGTGATTGCCGGCCCGCAGTATCCATCGGACATTACGTGGGGCAAAAATGTTGAACGGATCGAACACCTGCCTCCATCGCAACACCGCGAGTTTTACAGCAGCCAGCGCTTCACCTTGAACATTACAAGAGCGGACATGATCAAAGCAGGTTATTCGCCAAGTGTTCGCTTGTTCGAAGCAGCAGCATGCGCTACTCCTATCATTTCCGATTATTGGGATGGCATTGAAAGCATCTTTGAAGATGGCATCGAAATTTTAATCAGTAGGTCCGCAGAAGACACGCTGAAATATTTGACCACACTGACGGAGGAAGAAAGAAAAACCATTGGAGAAAAAGCTCGGCAAAAAGTAACCGGTGGGCATTCAGCGGCACACAGGGCTCTTGAATTGGAAGATTTTTACAACGAAGCACTATGCAAAAAAGAAGCACGGGAAGCAAAGCATCGAACAGTAAACTCATAGAAAAAATAGAATCACTTGCACCTTGGTTTCACAACATACATCTCCCGGACGGCACACAAACTGCACCGCATCATTTTCTCGGTGACTTTCCCATGTTCAAATGGAAAGAATTCAAATCTTCTATACCCAAAAATTTAGAAGGCTGGACAGCTTTAGACATTGGCTGCAACGCAGGTTTTTATTCTTTTGAGCTTGCAAAACGAGGTGCTGATGTGCTGGGCATTGACCTCGATCCGCATTATTTACAACAGGCAAAATGGATTGCAAGAGAATTAAAGCTGCATAAAAAAGTCGCCTTCCGCCAGATGCAGGTGTACGACCTCTCCAAGATGAAGCGCAACTTCGACATCATTATTTTCATGGGTGTGTTTTACCATATGCGCTATCCGATGCTTGCTTTGGATATCGTGACGCAAAAAGTAAATAAGATGTTGGTTTTTCAAACACTCACCATGCCGGGTGAGGAAGTGTTTGTTCCAAAGCCAGATATGGGATTGATGGAAAGAAAGCAAATGCTGAAAAGAGGTTGGCCCCAAATGGCTTTTATTGAAAATAAATTAGCAGGCGATCCCACCAACTGGTGGGCACCAAACCATTCGTGCATTCTCGCAATGCTACGCACCTGCGGCTTGAAAGTGGTAGCCAATCCTGCACACGAAATCTACATTGCCAAAAAAGATGCGAAACTTTCGCCAGTAAGCGAAAGCTGGAACAGCTCCGAATATTTATCCGCCATCGGTCAGGACTACAGCAAAGCACTGGGAAAAAAGGTGAATGGCAAATGAAGCGTTCTTCCATATAGTGAGGTAGAAACACACGTTGTTTTACCGAATTCAGTGATGGCAGCTAAACTCAATTGACTTTGAACCTAATAATTTACGACTGCAGTTCACGCCTCCGAGTGCTGTTTTTAATGAAGATGAAACTAACAACACAAGCAAGGAGTATAACTCCAATGCATATTTCCGCAACCATTATAATTGAATCTGCACCTTCAGCAGCAACAGATTTATTTTTTATAATAATGCCATAGAAGGCCCAGCAGGGAACAAGGCTGTAAAAAACATTTCTTCTCGTAAACAGCACGAGCAAAGTGATCAAGGTAGCTACTGCTATCACAACATTCGTCCAGATTACTTCTGACAAGCCAAGTGGTCTTACGTTCTGAGAAACCAGCAATGCAGTCATGTTTGCAACAGTAGCAATAGTAATCCAGCCAAAGTAAATGCTGAAAGGAAAATCGACCAAAAGCTTATCTGATAATGGACGCCATGCCAATGCAAGTGACAACCTATTGTGAATTATTATCAAAGACCCTAACAGCACCAACATAATTATAACGGACAGCATTACTTGTTCGTAATGCCAGGCTGCAATCCATGAAGCGTTCGCAAGGCAACTGAGTAAAAAATACGGCGTAATGCTAAGAATGTCATCTGCTCCTTTCCTTTTCTTGAACAGCATCCACGTTTGGTAGATAATGAACAGCAGCAATGCCAAATAAATAACACTCCAGATAGAAAAAGTAAATCCCGCCGGTGTAAACAAATTTGGATATTGATCCGAAAGCTCACCGGTGGTTTTATTATTTAACGGCAACACCACTGCGAGAGTATTCATCACAATTACTACAACAAATCCGATGACGTTAGATATAGCAGCTACAGCACGTTTGTTCATGTTTCGTTGTTTACTGATGCAAAATAACAATTAGACGTGGTGTAGTGTTAGCAATGCAAAGGTTGTTTATGTTTCGTGCAAACGACAGTCGCTGATTTAAGAAACAGGCGAAAAGCTGTCAATCAGAAACGCTTGCGGCTGTCGCTGTCAATTTCTTTTAGAAAAAGTAACTTGGCATTATGAACGCACCCATCATTGTCGAAGAAACCATTAATGCTCCTGCAGAAAAAATTTGGCAAGCTCTGACCAATAATGAGCAGATGAAGCATTGGTATTTCAATACAGACTTCCAACCTGAAGTTGGCCACGAGTTTCAATTTAGTGGTGGGAAGGATGACCGGACGTACCTGCACCTGTGCCGTGTAACCGAAGTTGTTCCCCAAAGAAAGCTAACACACAGCTGGAGATATAATGGTTATGACGGTGAATCATACGTCACGTTTGAACTGCTCCCTGAAGGCGAATCAACAAAAGTGAAATTGACCCACCAAGGATTGGAAACCTTTCCGTCAGACAATCCGGATTTTGCTAAAGAAAACTTTGTTGCCGGCTGGACGCACATCATCAAAACTTCTTTAAAGAATTTTGTGGAAAAGCAAACAACATAGCGGCACAACGCAAGTCAACTGTTCCTTCTACTATTTGCTTTAACTTACAGGCCTCGAATCTGCTGAGAAAATGAAAGCATTTAAGTTTTTGTTCTTTCTACTTTGCCCAGCCATACTTTCTGCACAAAAAGTAATCAGCATCACTATCGGCCAAACAATCAATCCGGCAACAGCAAGCTTCATTCATCGCAGCATCAAAAAAGCGGAAAAGGAAAACGCAACCTGTTTGCTCATTCACCTGAATACGCCGGGTGGCCTTCTTAAATCAACAAGAGTAATTACCGGTGATATTCTCGACTCTCCTGTTCCGGTAGTTGTTTACGTTTCACCGGCGGGTGCACACGCAGGCTCGGCAGGCGTATTTGTCACCATGTCTGCACACATAGCAGCAATGGCGCCCGGCACGAATATCGGCGCAGCACACCCTGTAGCAGGTATGGGCTCCAGCATGGACACGACGATGAATGAAAAAAGTACTAACGATGCTGTGGCATTCATTCGCACGATAGCGGAAAAGCGAAACAGGAATGTGCAGTGGGCTGAAGATGCTGTGCGCCGCAGCGTGTCTATTACCGGTGCAGAAGCGCTGAACCAAAAAGTAATTGACCTGATTGCCACCAGCACATCGGACCTGCTGGAGCAAATCGATGGCAGAACAGTAGATGTTTCTTCCGGAAGCGTCACGCTGCACACAAAAGGTGCCAGCGTCGAGAATGTGGGAATGGCATTCATTGAAAAGTTGCTGAACACCATCAGCGATCCGAATATTGCTTACATCCTAATGATGCTTGGATTCTACGGTCTACTGTTCGAATTGTATAATCCCGGCGCAATTTTCCCGGGCATTGTTGGTGTCATTGCACTGGTGCTTGCATTTTACTCGATGCATACCCTTCCAATAAACTATGCAGGACTTGCGCTCATCATCTTCGGCATCATACTTTTTCTTCTCGAAATAAAAGTAACCAGTCACGGTATGCTCACCATTGGAGGCATCGTTTCACTCCTCCTTGGCTCTTTCATGCTCATCGATCCCGACTCGGCTTATGAAGTCGGGCGCATTTCGAAAAGTTTGATTATTACAACTACGCTGATCACAGCCTTGTTCTTTTTATTTGTTGTGGGCATGGGGCTGAAAGCGCAACGTTCAAAACCTGTAACCGGCAGCGAAGGCATGCTCGGCCAAATAGGCGAAGTGCTGCAAACACTTTCTCCCGGCGGCTCGGTGATGGTGCACGGTGAAATATGGCAGGCAGAATCACGGCAAGGTGTAATCGAAAAAGGAGCCAGAATAAGGGTGACCGGAAGAAAAGATTTCAAACTTTTTGTAGAACCGATAAATTCAGAAACAATTTAAAACTGTAGTTATGGAACAATACCCGATAGTGCTGTTTATCATTCTCTTTTTCGTGCTAATCATTTTAAGTAATGCCATTCGCATCCTTCGTGAATACGAACGCGGAGTGATCTTCCGTTTGGGAAGACTTGCCGGCAGAGAAGGTGTTCGGGGACCCGGTCTGATTTTACTAATTCCTATAATTGATAAAATGGTGAAAGTGAGTCTTCGGACAGTTGTTTTCGATGTGCCACCGCAGGACATCATCACGCAGGACAACGTTTCGATTAAGGTAAATGCTGTGGTTTATTTCCGCGTAATCGAGCCGCAAAAGGCAGTAGTGCAGGTAGAAAACTATATGGTGGCCACTTCGCAAATTTCGCAAACAACGTTGCGTAGCGTGTTGGGACAGTCGGAGCTGGATGACCTTCTTTCACAACGGGAAAAGATTAATCAAAAGTTGCAACAAATCATTGATGCGCATACGGAACCCTGGGGGGTAAAGGTTTCTAACGTGGAAGTGAAGCAAATAGATTTACCACAGGAAATGCAACGGGCTATGGCCAAACAGGCAGAAGCAGAGCGTGAGCGCCGATCTAAAATAATTGCCTCAGAAGGTGAGTTTCAGGCTGCGCAGAAACTTTCCGACGCAGCAAAAGTGCTTGCCGAGCAGCCAAGTGCACTGACGCTGCGCTACCTGCAGACGCTGAGAGAAATTGCAACAGAAAATAATTCAACCACCATCTTCCCAGTTCCTATCGACATCATGAAGCCATTTATGAAAACACTGGAAAAATAGCTGTTCAAAATGGCCTATGACATCAAACTGGCTGACAAAGTAAGGGAATGTCTCGCCCGGTTTCCTGACCTGAAGATTGATGAAAAGGAAATGTTCAGTGGTGTTGCATTTATCGTGAACGATAAAATGTGCGTGAATGTGAACCGACAAAATCTGATGTGCCGCTTCGATCCGGCATTGCACGATGATGTCGCCGAACGAAATGGATTTCTGCCGATGGTCATGAAGGGCAAAGAATTAAAAGGCTACTGCTACGTTGAACCGATTGGTTTTACACGAAATAACGATTTTGAATATTGGATCAAGTTGTGCCTCGATTACAATCCGCGGGCAAAGTCGTCTAGAAAGAACAAGCAGACGCAATAACTTAATACCGGTAAGGATCGTAACGTCTTGCGATCACAACCACATTGGCTCTTCCGCCGAGAATGTTGCCCATGGATCTGTACTTGAACTCAACCGCTGAGATTGATCTTCCCTCGCGTCCAAGATCTATGATGCCGCTTGTTTGCCCTGCGGTAATTACTTCATCAATAGCCGGTTCCAGCTTATCGCCGTTGGCAAAGACAACCTTCACATAATTTATGCGTACATCCTGATCCTCCACTTTAAAACGAATGGCTGTATAGGGCGTTGAATTTTTTACTTCCAGCACGTCTTTGTCACGCAGAAAATTCACCTTCATCTCTCCGAGTACGTCCCAGCCCTGCTCCAAACCAACCACTTTCCTCGATGCGCAGGAGACAAGGATTAATAGTAGGAGAGAGAACAATAGTACAAATTGAACTATATGCTTCCTTCTCATGAGTTTTGTTTGACAAATTGCCTTCAAAAAGCAGGCCTGCACCCCGGAGACATTCTCCCGCTTTCCACTACTTTTATAAAAAACCATTATGTCCAGACCAGATCTCTCCACAGTGCCGCAATTTTATCACGGCTACGTAAATCTTGTTGAAGATGGTAATGTGCTGCTGGCGCTGAGCAAAAACACTTCAGAAGCGCTCGCAGCGTTCCGGCACATTCCGGAGGAAAAATGGAGCTATCGGTATGCAGAAAACAAGTGGAGCATCAAAGAAATGGTGCAGCACATCATTGATACAGAGAGAATCTTCTGCTTTCGGGCATTGTGGTTTGCGAGGGGTGATGAAACTTCACTGCCGGGTTTTGATGAAAACAAATTCGCTGCTGCTTCTGGTGCTGATAAAAGAAACAAAAACAATCTCATTGGCGAATTTGAAGCTGTAAGAAAAGGCACAGAGTTTTTGTTCAATTCGTTCGATGAGAAACAACTCAACGCCACTGGAACTGCTAACGGGAACACTGTTTCTGTAAATGGAATAGGGTTCATTACTGCTGGCCATGTTAAGCATCATCTAAGCGTTTTGCAGACAAGATATCTGTAGGTTTGAATGTGCAACCCATACGTTTCTTAGAACCGGATTTTTACGTTTACCTTTCCGGATGCATCATCAGTGTAAATCCAGAAATAGTTATCGTTTACACTATATCCGTATTTATCAGAAGATGTCATTTCTTTCATCTCTTTCACCAATTGCCAGCTGCCATCCGCGAGTTGTATAAACACTGTGATAGGAATGCCTGCAGGGACAAAGGATGAAAAGTTACTTACTGATACACTGCAACCCATTGGGCAACCCCACGTTAAGTCACGGAAAATCATTTCGTTATTACCAGCCGAAACGATTGAAACACTTACCAGCCCCTCACCCATCAAACCTTTTGCATCGGTGGCTGTAAGTGCGAATTTATAATCGCCGGCTTCTAAACCCGATACGAATGTTTCTTTAGCATCTGGAGTTTCGAAAATATACTGGTCAGGACCAGACACTTTCCTCCATTGATATTTTACCACATTGTCCTCCCGATCAGAAACAACTGTCTTCAGCAGGAAGCGTCCGGCTGGATACAGCAGCGCAATTCGGTTGTCTTTCACCGAAGGAGCCGTATTTTCTATTTCCGGCTGCGGCCTGTTGTCAGAAATTTTTCTGCATCCCGTAGATGTTACGTACACGGCGAGGATTATTGCTAAAAGATTATACGGTTTCATTGCTTCTAGGTTTTAGTTTTTTGACGTCTTCCTCCATCCGGTTCAAAGTTTGTGGATCGCATCGCAAATTTTACAATTAATGCGCCCCATCCCACACGAATTCGACTGTTGTATCAGAATTTGAGACGAAACTGCTTTGTCGCAGAACGGCAGACCGGGTCAGTGTTTAGTGAATTTATTTTCAACTTGACAAATCTTTATAAATAAGCCTTCAACCCGATGGTAAGAAAACGACATTCTTTAGCCTAGGGCACAATGGTAAAAAAGGAAACAATAAAAACTGTAAGGTTATCGAATAAGCTCCTACCCTGACCATCGTCATTGAATTTGATCGTAGCACCTGATAAGTATTGGCATTTGAACTTCTCAAGTCGTAAATATTGTTGAAACGCATAAATAGGTTTGAAGACAAATTCTCACTCAAACCTCTGTCGATGAAAAAGCTCTTTGGTTTAATCTCAGTTCTCGGCTTACCGTTGTTATCAATTGCCGGTGAAGCCGACCTTAAAATTCCCTCCGCAATGAAAGACCAACACCTGCTCTACTATGGGTTTGCGATTACTGTGCTTGGTTTGCTCTTCGGTTTGTACCAATTTAAAAAAATAAAAAGGCTTCCTGCACACGAGTGCATGCTCGACATTGCTCATGTCATTTACAAAACATGCTCTGCTTACCTGAAACAACAAGGGAAATTTCTTGCGGTGTTGTTTCTTTTTATTGGCGCTGCTGTTGCTTGCTACTTCGGCTTTCTTGCAAAAGATCACTCTGGAAATTCTCTGTTTGGAATCGGTGGTGTACTCCTGATTTTGGGGTGGACTGTCGTAGGTATTTTAGGTTCTTATTCTGTAGCGGCCTTTGGCATTCGCATGAACACATTGGCAAATGCACGGATGGCGTTTGCTGCACTGCGCAGAGAACCGCTCCGACTGCTCACTATTCCGCTGAACGCCGGAATGAGTATCGGAGTAGTGCTTATTTGTGTTGAGCTCATCATGATGCTCACCATATTATTGTTCATGCCAGGAAACCTTGCAGGTGCATGTTTCATCGGCTTTGCCATTGGAGAATCGTTAGGCGCTTCTGCATTGCGAATTGCCGGGGGCATTTTCACGAAGATCGCCGACATCGGCTCCGACCTGATGAAGGTAGTTTTTAAAATCGGTGAAGACGATCCAAGAAACCCGGGTGTGATTGCAGATTGCACAGGAGATAATGCAGGCGATTCTGTAGGACCCACAGCAGATGGTTTCGAAACATATGGCGTAACCGGTGTCGCCTTGATTTCGTTTATTCTGCTCGCAGTAACGGGAGGCGAATTGATGCAAACACAATTGCTTGTTTGGATTTTCGCCATGCGCATTCTCATGATCATTACGTCGCTTGCGGCTTACTACATCAATGCTGCCTGGAGCAGAGCAAGATATGGCGGCAACGAAGACATGGATTTTGAGGCGCCACTCACTAACCTTATCTGGATCACCTCTCTCCTTTCCATTGCTGTCACTTTTGCTGCCAGTAAAATGTTGATTCCTGATCTCGGGGGCAACACTAACATGTGGTGGATATTGTCTACGATTATAAGCTGCGGCACTTTGGGTGCAGCGCTGATTCCTGAGTTTACCAAAATATTTACTTCCACAAAATCAAAACATGTAAAAGAAATTGTGAGTGCCGGACGTGAAGGAGGCGCATCGCTCGTTATACTTAGTGGATTTGTTGCGGGAAACTTCAGCGCATTCTGGAATGGCTTGGTATTCTTTTTCTTAATGGCTGCAGCTTATTTCGCCAGCACATTTGGTTTGGATGCCATCATGCTGTACCCAACCATATTTGCATTTGGATTGGTTGCATTTGGCATGCTCAGCATGGGACCTGTCACGATTGCGGTGGACAGTTACGGGCCAGTAACCGACAATGCACAATCTGTGTATGAATTGTCTTTGATTGAAGAACGTCCAAACATCGAAAGGCACATAAAAAGACGTTTTGGATTTACCCCAGATTGGGAGAAAGCTAAATACTATCTGGAGGCAAACGATGGCGCAGGAAATACGTTCAAAGCAACGGCGAAGCCCGTACTTATAGGAACAGCTGTAGTGGGCGCCACAACGATGATCTTCTCACTTATACTGATGATTGAAAAAACTTTGGGTGTAGATCCTGCATCCATTCTCAACTTGTTGAATCCGTACACTATTTTCGGACTGCTGCTCGGTGGAGCCGTAATTTATTGGTTCACCGGTGCATCCACGCAGGCAGTTACCACCGGTGCTTATCGCGCAGTCAGTTACATCAAACGCCATATTGATCTGGACCCGGGAGGAGCAAGAAAAGCATCCGTTGAAAAATCGATGGAGGTTGTGAAGATTTGCACGAAGTATGCACAAAAAGGCATGTTCAACATTTTCATTGCTGTTTTCTTTTTCTCTCTTGCATTTGCGTGCATTTCTTCTCCAGCCAGCGTAGGCGGGACCAATGCTGTTGCACTGTTTGTGAGTTATCTTATTTCGATCGCGGTTTTTGGATTGTACCAGGCGATATTTATGGCCAATGGCGGTGGGGCATGGGATAATGCCAAAAAGATTGTTGAAGTAGAGCTAAAAGCAAAAGGAACTGCATTGCACGACGCTACAGTTGTAGGCGATACTGTTGGTGATCCGTTTAAAGACACTTCTTCTGTGGCGCTGAATCCGATTATCAAATTCACGACGCTGTTTGGATTGCTTGCCATGGAAATTGCAATCTCTGTTTCTTTCCGCGACATAGCCCCTTATGCGGGAGTAGCATTCCTGCTGGTTGCGCTGTATTTCGCATGGCGATCATTTTACAAAATGCGCATTCGTCGTGGACGAGTATATAAGATTAAAGAAGGTTCAAGAACCAATGAGCCAGAAATGGCGATTTGATGGTTTTTCTGTTTCGTTTCATTGTGGGCTGCCCCTCCGGGCAGCCTTTTTTCGATTAAAAAAGCCCTGCAATATGCAGGGGCTAAGATTTCGTTGTGAGCGAACTATTGTGCCGGCTGCATTGCTTTCACCACACCACCTTTCTGCTGGCTTACTCCTGTCATATCACCTATTACCTTCACTGCCTGATCCACGTACAGGTCCTTGCTCAAGTTGGTGAGCCACTGCTTGTACCGTTCTGTTTTATCCTTGTCTTCAGAATAATATTTAGATTGATCCTGTTTCAGAAAAGCAACATCCATTGCATTCTTCAACTTTACCAGATTTTCTATTTGCTTTCTTGTCTCCTGCATCTGCTTTTGATCTTCCTTAAACTTGTTCACCTGCAGAGAATAGTCCCGTTCTGTTTGTCTGGCGATTAGAAGCGATTTTTCTTTTATTTGCTGAAACACTGAATCTGCAGCAATGCGTGCTGATGCCTGACTCTTCACCGCATCGAGATTATAAGTCGGTTGCCATTTCTTGTAATCTGCTTTTTTTACTTCGTCCCACGGCAGCGAGTTGACATTATCTTTTTCGCGAATCTTAAGATTTTCGAGGTAATCAGGAACTACGATGTCTGACGCCACACCACGCATTTGTGTGGAGCCACCATTGATGCGATAAAATTTTTGCAGCGTTAGTTTCAGCGAACCAAGATCGGAGTTTGTGTTCATGAAGTTTGATTCCGGATCCAGTCCGATAGGGCGCTGCACCGTTCCCTTGCCGTATGTGCTTGTACTTCCAATGACAACGCCGCGACCATAATCCTGCATCGCCGCCGCTAATATTTCAGAAGCAGAGGCACTCAGTTCATTTACCATGATCACAAGCGGACCATTGTATGCGAGACTTGGGTCTCTGTCATACATCACCTGGGGCTGACCCTGGCGGTCTCTCACCTGCACTACAGGACCTTTATCTACAAACAATCCTGCAATTTGAATAACATCGTACAGAGATCCTCCACCATTATTTCTGAGATCGACAACAATTCCATCTACGTTTTCCTGTTTTAGTTTGGACACTTCTCTTGCAACGTCATTGCCGCTGCGCGGTTTTGACGGATCATCAAAATTTGCGTAGAACTCAGGAAGAAAAATATATCCAACTTTAGAATTACCCTTGTTAATGACCACACTTCTTACATAACTTTCGTCCTGCACTATTTCCTGGCGTATGAGAGAAAGTGTTTTCAGCTGACCGTCTTTTTTCCGGAGTGTAAGTCTTACCTCAGTGCCTTTCTTGCCGCGAATTACCTTCACCGCATCTTCTACATTAAAGCCCGCAAGTTCCACAGGAGTTTCGCCGCCTTGACCCACCCTTACGATAACGTCGCCAACTTCCACCTGGCCCGATTTATGAGCCGGACCTCCGGGCAACACGCTGGCAACTTTGATATTTCCCTCATCATACTGAAGTTGCGCACCGATGCCGTAAAAAGAACCGCTGAGCGTTTCATCAAAATATCTTTTATCAAGCGGTGGCATAAACTCCGTGTGCGGATCCATTAATGATGTAATGGTATTCACAAACCGATTAAACTTTTCGTCTTCATTAAGCCTGGTGCGGTAATGGTCAAAAGTTCGATCCATTGCAGCAAGCACTTTTTCTCTCGCTTCTTTTTCCAGCTCGGCGTCTGTTTTGTTGATTGCACCTTCCTTGCCCTTGCTGCTTTCGCGACTTTCCTGCAGATCAACAAACCGCTGGAGTGTCAGATATTTCAGATACTTTCTCCACGCTTCTTTGCGTTCTGCTTCGCTGCCCGGAAAATCTTTTTTCTTTGAATCCGCAATCATGAATTCGTTGACGGAGAAATCAAAAGGTTTGTTCAAAATTTCTTTATAGATAGTTGCCGCTTCCGACACCCTCTTGTCAAAAATTTTCCCTGCTTCGTCGAAAAAACGAACAGGAGCGCCTTTGATCTCATCGTCAATAGATGTTGAATACTTTTGGAGAGACGAGATATCTGATTTTAGAAAAATATTTTTTTCATTGTCAAGCTCTTCAAAATACTGATTGAATACTTTGGTAGAAAAAGCATCATTAATATCCTTCGGGCTATAGTGACCCTGGGTTAAAATGGCGCCAACTAAACTCAATATCTTCTCGTACTTGGTGGGTGGATTATCGCTTTTGGTTGTACCCATAGAGCGGACGGTAAAGAAAATTCCAATAGCTATTAAGCCTAATAAAATCGGGAGTCTTTTCATGCTAAATATGTATTTGAGTGCCTGTGGCATACTTCTCAAATTTATTGACAAAAAAGGAGCCCAATTTCCTTTGATGGTGATTTAACAACGATTTTTTTATGAACGGAAAATTGGCTGAGGGTTTCGGCGACTGTTGCATTCCGCTTAACAACTTTTTTGAAATGCGATCTATCAAGGAATAAACTACTTACAGCTTAATAACTTGCACGTTATTAATCATTGGTGTTAAAGATGCAAACATTACAAGAACTTGAACAATCGGCAAGACTCCTGGATACAGATGAGCAGCACAGAGAAGATGTTTTAGCAAGTGTAATAGAATATACTACCGAGTTCTTAAAGGAACTGCCGCAAATGCCCGGGTTTGGCAAAAGCAGCTTCGAAAAGCTCTCCAGGCTTCAAATAGAAGATGGATCCAAAAATATCCGCACGCTGCTGGATATCTTGCGAACAGAAGTGGATAGATCTGGGATCAGCAGCGCATCGGGCAGACATTTGGGCTTTATACCCGGCGGCGGATTGTGGTCAGCGTCGGTGGCAGATTTAATCGGCGACATCACAAACAAATATGCGGGGATTGCTTTTTCGGGACCGGGTACTGTAAAGATTGAGAGCCAGGTAATCCGGTGGATGTGCGATGTAGTCGGATATCCGCCCGAAGGATTTGGCAATCTGACATCAGGAGGTTCGATTGCAAATTTGATCGCTCTAAAAGCTGCACGGGATTTCCATCAGATAAATTCAACCAACGTCACGTGTTCGGTGATTTATTTTGGTGAACAAACGCACCACAGCGTGACCAAAGCATTAAATGTTCTTGGTCTTCACGAGGCTGTTATCAGAAAAATTCCGGTGTCAGAGAATTTCAGAATTAGTTCAACTCAATTACACCGGCAACTATCTGAAGATAAAAATGCAGGATTAAATCCGTTTCTCATTATCGGGTCTGCCGGCACAACCGACACCGGCGCTGTTGATTCACTGGATGAGCTGGCCAACCTGGCAGCGACTTTTCGTACCTGGTTTCATGTGGATGCTGCATACGGTGGCTTCTTTTTGTTACTGGGCGAAATGAAAGAAAAAATGAAAGGGATCGAAAGAAGCGATTCACTGATCTTGGATCCGCACAAAACTTTGTTTCTTCCGTTCGGTTCCGGGGCCGTTTTGCTGCGCGACAGAAACCGTCTGCTGGCTTCAAATTCATCTAAGGCATCCTACCTCGTGGACACTGAAGGCGCTGACGACATCAGCCCTGCTGACACAGGCATTGAACTAACCCGTCCAAATCGTGGACTGCGCATGTGGCTGCCGCTGCAATTGCACGGTGTGGCACCATTTAAAGCCTGCCTGAAGGAAAAGCTTTTGCTCACCAAATACTTCTTCGACGAAATACAAAAGCTGGGTTTCGAAACCGGTCCTTTTCCAGATCTTACTGTGACCATTTTCCGCTATCCAAATGATGAGAGTAACGCCATCAATCAAAAGCTGATTAACGCCATTCACGATGATGGACGAGTGTTTATTTCATCAACGAAAATTGCCGACAAACTTTGGTTGCGCTGTGCAATTGTGAGTCACAGAACACATTTATCGGAAATTGACCTAGCGTTGCAAATGATAAAAGACAACCTGAAAAAAGTGCTTGAATAAATCGGTGTCGCGTTCGAAAACAGTCCCACGGAGACCGTTGACCAAATTACTTGCTCCGCTGATGATTAATTGTATTTTACTATTTTTGCACCCTCACGGTGACTGTAGCTCAGTTGGTTAGAGCATCAGATTGTGGTTCTGAGGGTCGGGGGTTCGAGACCCCTCAGTCACCCAAAGCCTGCAGCGTTCCGCTAAGCAGGCTTTTTTTGTGCAATGACGCATTTTGTTAAAGATTACCTATCATTCGACATTCATGTTAAATATGGTTAACGGAACTAGAACCACCAGTTGGCGAATGGTACTTTTGCCGCCATTCAAACATGAACGTAATGAAATTTTTAGCTTCGGTTTTATTCTTTAGCATCAGTTGTTTTTCGTTCGCTCAAATGCCCGGCATGCCTCAACGTTCCAATGGCGGGCAAATGCCTACCGGCAGATTTTATGGGAAGATTGTGGACGGCTCGAACAAGGGCATTGAGGCCGCATCGGTGACGCTTGTACAAACAAAGATGGACACCGCAACAAAAAAGCCTCACGAGGTGATTGTTGGCGGAATGCTCACTTCCAAAACAGGAGATTTCAGCATTGAAAACGTGCCGGTGATGGGACGGTATAAACTAAAGATTACCGGTATTGGCTTCAAACCAATGGAACAGGCGGTTGCATTCAGCATGCCCTCAAGAGATGCGATGAGTTCAGGCGATCCCTCTGCCATAATGGGAGCGCTGGACAAAGATCTTGGCAACATTAAGCTTGATGTGGACGAAAAGTTGCTCGGAAACGTAACCGTCACCGCATCAAGACCTGCCCTCACTTTAGGGATTGACAGAAAAGTTTTCAACGTTGACAGAGATATTACTTCCGCTGGCGGAACTGCAGTTGATGTAATGAAGAATGTTCCATCTGTTAATGTCGATATTGATGGTAACGTCAGTATTCGTAACAGCGCTCCGCAGATTTTTGTAGACGGTCGTCCCACGAATATGACACTGGATCAGATACCTGCCGACGCCATTGAAACGGTTGAAGTCATCACAAACCCGTCCGCTAAGTTCGATGCCTCTGGCGGCACCGCAGGCATTCTCAATATCAATTTGAAAAAAAATAGACGTGTTGGTTATAGCGGTGGATTAAGACTGAATGTCGACTCACGTGGGCGAGTAAGCGGCGGTGGCGACATTAACCTGCGCCAGAACAAATTAAATTTCTTTTTGAACGGAAACTTTGGGCAGTTTAAATCCATCAGCACAGGTGAAACAGACCGCAGAACGTTTAACGGTGACACTACATACTTCTTTCTTCAAAACGACAGAACTGAAGGTTTGGGTCAGCGTAAATTCTTTAGAGGTGGAATAGATTATTTCATTGATAACAGAAATACGCTGAGTGTGAGCGGCAATATTCAAAGAGGTAAAATGCGTCCCAGGCTTGAAAGCAGCATTCAAATCGATTCTATCGCATCAACCTATTTGCGCAACGGCTTCCAGGAGAGAGTTTCAAATTCGGAATACAACTTTAGAAATAACGGAGCTCAATTAAGCTACAAACACATATTTCCTGAAGCAGGACACGAAATAACGGCCGATGTTACCTGGAACGAAGGCCGCAACAGCAACAATACGGATATAAGCACAGATTATTTTGGAACCGGCAGAACTTTTCATCGCACTTACAATCAGGTGCAGCAAGGAAGCGGCAACAACGACAATCTGGTTTTTCAAACAGACTACGTCAAACCTCTTTCAGAAAAGTCCAAACTTGAACTTGGCTTGAGAAGCAGCGTTAGAAATGTAAACAGTTCAAATCAATATTTCGTACGTACATCCACCGGAGCTTTGGTTCCTTCAGCCGGTAGCATTACGTACAACAGCAAAGACAAAGTTTACGCCGGGTATGCGATTTTTTCGAACAGGATCAACAAGTTTGGTTACCTCCTCGGTTTACGTGCAGAAAGTTCCGACTACTTTGGCGAGTTGCCGACAAAAAATCAATCCTTCAATATTGAATTCCCGGTGAGCCTTTTCCCGAGTCTGTTTCTTTCGGAAAAGTTTTCCGACAACGAAGAGCTACAATTGAACTACAGCCGGAAGATTAATCGTCCAAATTTCTTCCAGTTATTGCCGTTCATCGATTCAAGCGATGCATTGAACATTAGCGTTGGCAATCCTGGATTAAAGCCTGAGTTTACCAATTCAGTTGAACTCTCTTATTCAAAAACTTTCGCGAACAGAGACAACTTCCTGGCATCAGCATATTTCAAGAACACTACAGATTTGATAACGAGATTTCAATCGGTTGATACTACAATCAGCAAGTATGGTATTGTCAGCAGTTTCATCAATGCTAATCGCAGTTATGTAACAGGCGTTGAATTGATCAGTAAAAACAGAATCACACCGTTTTGGGATCTTACATCTAACCTGAACTTATTTACCGCCGCCATAGAAGTTGTAAATCAGCCGCCTGCGGACAAGTTCCCTAGCTATTTTCTTAAGTTAAATAACAGCTTCAAGCTTCCTAAAAACATCACCTTCCAACTATCGGGAGATTATCAATCAAAAATTGTTTCAAATCCTGTGAGTCGGCAGGGCGGCGGTGGAGGAATGTTCGGCGGCGGCGGGATGTTTGGTGGCGGAAACACGGCTGCACAGGGCTATATCCGCTCCAACTATGGTGTGGATGCTGCCGTAAGAATGGATTTTTTGAAAGACAAAAAAGCTTCTGTGTCGCTGAACGTGAATGATGTTTTCAGAACACGACTGTATGATGCGCATTCAGAAACATCGTTCTTCGTTCAGGATATTCAACGCCGGAGAGATGCGCAGATATTCAGATTGAATCTAAGTTATCGTTTCGGCAAATTAGATCCTTCACTTTTCAAGCGGAAAAACACACGGGCTGAAGGCAACATTGACATGAGCAACATGCAGCAGTAATAACAACAAAGGTTCGAAATATGAAATGGCTCCTGTG
Organism: Bacteroidota bacterium; assembly: GCA_023436425.1. Taxonomy (GTDB): domain Bacteria; phylum Bacteroidota; class Bacteroidia; order Chitinophagales; family Chitinophagaceae; genus Flavisolibacter. The sequence goes on from JAEZJD010000246.1 coordinate 20,686, forward strand.
ATTGCAGGAGCTTTTTCTTTTCAACAAGCTATTTTTGTCACTGAATGCATCGTTCAAGGCGCAAATTTGCGAACTCTTGAACTCATACTTTCTGAATTTTGAAGTCAAAACAACCTGCGCCACACATCTGTTTTACCGTTACGAATGATCTCACCTATGATCAAAGAATGCATCGCATCTGTAGTTCGCTGTCTAAAGCAGGTTTCCGCGTTACGTTGATTGGAAGAAAATTAAAACAATCATTACCGCTGTCAGATAAAGGTTTCGAACAGAAAAGGCTGACATGTTTGTTCAATCGTGGGTTTGCTTTTTATGCAGAATATAACCTGAGGTTATTTTTTTGTTTGTTGTCACTGAAAATGGATGGACTCTGCGCCATCGATCTCGACACAATTCTTCCCTGTTTTCTAGTTTCAAAACTGCAGCGAGTAGTTCGTATTTATGATGCCCACGAGTTTTTTACAGAACTGAAAGAAGTGAGAAGCAGACCGGTTGTGCAAAAGGTTTGGACAGCCATTGAACGACTCACGGTTCCAAACTTTGAACATGGCTACACAGTAAGCGAAGGATTAGCGGCGGAATTCCGCAAGAGGTATGGTCGTGACTATATTGTCGTACGCAATCTTCCGGTGCTCACGCCGCTGAAAGACCTGCCGAAAAACGAAAAATTGCTCGTGTACCAGGGTGCAGTAAATGAGGGACGGGGTTTTGAATCCATTATTCCGGCGATGAAGCGAATTAATTACAAATTAATCGTGTGCGGGGATGGCAATTTTATGGAGCAGCTAAAAATATTAATCCGGCAATATAATGTTCAGCATAAAGTGGAAGTGAAAGGAATGCTTTTGCCGCAGCAGCTGAAGGAGATTGCAGCATCTGCAACGCTCGGAATTGGTTTAACGGAAAAAGAAGGGATCAATCAGCTTCATGCCCTTCCTAACAAATTCCTTGAATACATTCATGCGGGGCTTCCGCAAATTGCAATGAACTTTCCTGAATACAGGAGAATCAATGATGAATTTAGAGTAGCCCTGCTCCTCAACAACCTGGACGCAGACGCAATTGCCGACGCTGTAAATTCTTCCATGGAAAATGACCTGTTGCTGCAGGAGCTTCGGAACAACGCTTTAAGAGCAAGAGAAATTTACTGTTGGCAAAACGAAGAAAAAAAATTGATTAGTTTTTACCAACAAATTTTCTGTTGAGCAATTTCATTCATATCGTTTGTCTTGATGCACCTTCTCCGCCTGATTATGGCGGAGCCATTGACATGTATTACAAGATCAAGTCGTTGGCAGAAGCAGAGAAGCATATTATTTTACACTATTTCAACTATAATGAAAAAAGAAATGCCGGCGATCTGCAAAGTGTTTGTGCAGAAGTGAATGCTTATGAAAGAAAAAGTTTTGTTCAAAGTTTATCGTTTTCCCAACCGTATATTGTCTCCTCGCGAAACAATCAACGTCTGATCAACCGCCTGAACGAGGACGAATATCCGATTTTGCTGGAGGGACTGCATTGTGCCGGAATCATTCCGTACATACGAAATAAAAAAAGAATTGTGCTGCGGATGCACAACGAAGAAGCGTCTTACTACCAACATCTGTTTGCTTGCGAGAAAAACATTCTGCGGAAAACGTATTTTGGTTTGGAGAGCAAGTTGATATCGCAGTTTCAACAAAAAATAGATAAGCAAGTAAAGCTTGCTTGCTTGTCAAAAACGGATCTGCACCTTTTTCGGAACAACTACCATTTTCAGAACTGCCATTTTATTCCATGTTTCATTCCCTGGCAACAAATCAACAGCAAAACAGGACAAGGAAACTATTGCTTGTACCACGGTAATCTTTCTGTTTCTGAAAACGTATCAGCAGCGTTGTGGCTGATGCAAAACGTTTTCTCTGAGATTCCGGTCAGATTTATAATTGCTGGCAAAAGTGCTCCTGAACAATTATTTGCTGCAGCGAAAAAGTATGGAAACGTTTCTGTTATTAGCAATCCTTCGATAGAACAGGTGGATGAACTTATTGCCAATGCCCACATCAATGTTCTCCCTTCAATGAATAGCACGGGTGTGAAGCTGAAACTGCTGCATGCACTTTGTCGCGGAAGATTTTGCATTACAAATACTGCAGGCGTTGCGGGCAGCAACATCGAATCGGGAGTGCATATCGCTAACGAGCCGGGGGATTACATTGCCCTTATAAACCAATTGATGCAGCAGGATTTCTCAGTTTCAGAATTGCAGCAACGCGAAATGATTCTGCAGATCTACAACAATCAAATTAACGCAGAGAACCTTATTGCAATATGGAAGCATTGTCAATAACGCGTCCACGTTCCGTTTTTACCATCCGGGCAGGAAATTTTTGTATCACAATGTAGTCGTGTGTTGCCATAATCACTGCCGTGCCATAGTCACGTGAAATGTGAATGAGCAGGTTCATGATTTCGTCGGAAGTTTCCGGGTCGAGATTACCAGTTGGCTCGTCGGCTAAAATTAACTTCGGTGAGTTAAGCAGCGCTCTTGCTATATCTACTCTCTGCTGTTCTCCCCCACTCATCTCATACGGCATTTTAAATCCTTTTGATTTCAACCCCACTTTTTCAAGAACATCGGAAATTTTTTCATTCATCAACTTTTCGTCTTTCCATCCAGTTGCTTTCAGCACAAACTTCAGGTTGTCATTTACGTTTCGATCCGTCAGCAGTTGAAAATCCTGGAATACAACACCAAGATTGCGGCGTAGATATGGAACAGTCTTCCACGTCAATTGCTTCAAATTGTAGTCAACCACCACTCCTGTGCCTTCGCGTAAAGGCAGTTCTCCGTACATGGTTTTCAGCAGAGTGGATTTGCCTGTTCCAGTCTTGCCAACAAGAAACACAAACTCACCTTTTTCGAGGTGAAGATTCACATCCTGCAAAATCAAACTATCGCCCTGGTAAATGTTTGCGTTCTTGATGTCTACTATTGTTTCAGCCATGCTTCCAACTTTGATGTGTAAAAATAAAACAACAACGGAAAGGGCAGTATTTTATTTAAACTAAAAAATTAGTTGTTAAACTAAAAATATAGTTATAGCTTAGCACTTCAAAGAAAAAAGATGAAAACATTAACCAGGGCAGAAGAGCAGGTGATGCAGGCAGTGTGGAAGATAAAGGAGGGATTTATACGCGACATTTTGGAGGCGTTGCCATCGCCGAAACCCCATCAAAATACGGTGGCAACCATTCTGAAAATTTTGGTTGACAAAGAGTTTGTCGGTATCCGCATTTTTGGGCGGCAGCACCAATATTATCCGTTGGTCAGCAAAGAGGCATATTCCAAGTCAACAATCAAATCACTTGTTAAGAGCTATTTCGGCGGGTCGTTTAGCGAGGCAGTTTCTTTTATGGTGAAGGAAAACAACATCAGCCTTGACGATTTGGAGACCTTATTACAACAACTGAAAAAAACTAAGAAATGACACTGCTCGCTTCCTACCTGCTAAAAGTAATTCTGTGCTCAGGCATTTTATTCGTGTATTACCATGCTGCGCTGCGCAATAAACTATTTCATCAGTGGAACAGGTTCTATTTGCTTGCAGCAGTTGTGCTTTCGATTGTGGCTCCTATTGTACAAATTGAAATTTCTCAAGCACATGAGCTACGGGGTAAAATTCTTTACGCATTTACTGCAGCCAATTCTTATCTGGACGCAGTTGTCATCAGCGGGAATGAACGATCTGCCGAAGAGTGGGTGGCAATTGGCTATGCGGCTGTTTCGATTTTGTTTTTCATTGCTTTCCTGATGTCGGTGATAAAACTTTATCAAATAATCAATTCGCATGTTGTAAAGGATTTGGGAAGCATCAAATTCGTAAATACCACCGTTGCGGGTAGTCCATTTTCCTTCTTTCGCTATATATTTTGGAACACGGAAATCAAGCTGGACTCCGAAACAGGTCAGCAAATTTTTCAGCACGAATTAGTGCACGTAAAAGAAAAACACTCAGCAGATAAGCTTTTCATTCAGATTATATTAATGGTCTTCTGGTGCAATCCATTTTTTTGGCTCATCCGCCGGGAAATGAAAGCTATTCACGAATTTATTGCCGACAAAAAATCGGCAGGAGAAAACGGCGTAGCAACATTGGCGAAAATGATTCTGCATGCAGGATACACCGGCAGCTACCATTCTTTCACCAACCAATTTTTTCAAACATCAATAAAAAGAAGACTTTCTATGCTTACAAAAATTCAAAACCCGAAGCTCAATTATATCAGCCGTGTGCTTGCATTGCCGGTTATTGCAGCAGTGGTAATGGCATTTACTTTAAAGCAATCACAGACACACCAATCCGCCATGCAGCTGAACGAACCTGTTGCGAGGTCTGTATCCGATACGGTTCCAACTGTTACCTACAAAGGCAAAACAGTAAAAAGAGCAGAGGTGAGTCTTTCAGGAAACAAAGCATACATCACCTTTACAGATGGAAGCAAAGACAGCCTGACGATTCAGGAGGCTTATCGACTAAACATTGCCCCACCGCCACCGCCGGGAGTAAGAATTAATTACGATTCCGCTGGTAAACCATTGATAATTGTTGATGGAAAGAAATTCGATAAAGATGTCAATACTATTGACCCTAATTCGATTGACCGGGTAGATGTGTTGAAAGGTTCTTCAGCAACCTCTAAGTATGGTGACGACGGTAAAAACGGTGTTGTTGAAATAAAAACCAAGGATGGAACATTTCAGAGTAATGTCATTAAGGTACACACAGCAAATAAACCATTGGTTATTGTTGATGGAAAAAAATTTGGCGAAGACGTAAATTCAATTGATCGCAATTCTATTGAAAGAATAAATGTGCTGAAAGGGTCTTCAGCAACTTCCAAATATGGAGATGAAGGAAAAAACGGTGTGATTGAAGTGAAAACAAAAAATGGGATCATTGTACGAAATGTGATCGTAGAAAATGTTTCAGACACAATTCCGGTGAAGGAAGTTGTTGTTCAGGGAAAACCTTTAAACAAAGGGATGTCAAATACATCTGGAGAAAAAGTGGTGGTGAAGGACATCACCGTTACCGGAAAACCAATTTTCGAAAAAGCAGAAACTCCAGCGTCGGTAGATAAAGCTGAATGGAGAAGATTTTTGGAGCAGAACCTGCAATCAGTAATTGAGCAAGCAGCAAAAAACGGAATGAAATCCGGGAGCTACACCGTTCAAATGCGATTCATCGTTGAAACCGACGGAAGTCTATCTGACATCCACGCTTTAAATAACCCCGGATATGACTTAGCACAAACAGCGGAAAAAATGTTGGTGAATTCTCCAAAATGGAACCCTGCTGTCCAAAACGGAAGAAAAGTAAGGTCTTACCACACGCAGCCAATAACATTTGTAATCTCAGAAAAGTGATGCTAGCTGTAGATGACGGTT
>JAEZJD010000305.1 GCA_023436425.1 Bacteroidota bacterium
TATTGAGATCCAGCATAATGAGCGAAGGAATGTTTTCATGAACATTTAAATTGAGAAACTCCAGTAGTTTATCTCCGTTTTCTAAAAACACGTATTCCTGCTCGTTTATTGAAGAAGCAAATGCATCCCTGATTATTTCACGGTCGTCCGCATCATCATCGACGATTAATATTTGATGCTTCTTCATGCGGGTAAAATTATTGTAAAGCTGGCTCCTTCGTTAGGTAATCCGGCCGCAAAAATTACGCCCCGGTGGTGCTCCACAATTTTCTTGCAGATCGCGAGACCGATACCGGAACCTTCATATTCGCTGCGGCCGTGTAGCCGCTGAAATATTGCAAATATTTTTCCCGCAAACTCATTTTCAAAACCAATTCCATTATCGGCAATAACTATTTTGTAGTACTCTGCTGCGCCCGACAATCCGTATTTTTTTGCGTCACTTTCCGGAATCCTTTCGCATTCAATCGTAATAATGGGCTGCACACCTTCCCGAACAAATTTGAGCGAATTGCTCAGCAGATTCTGAAACAATTGCCTGAATTGTGCCGGAACAATTTTGGCCTCGGGCAGCTTGTCGTACCTGATCACTGCATTTTGTTGCTCGATCTTATACTCAAGTGTTTGCAACACTTCTTCCAAAATGGTTTGCAGGCTGTACGGTTCAAAAGACTTGTTGCCGGAAATCATTGAAATTGATAGCAGATCGCTGATCATTGTTTGCATCCGCTGTGATGCATCAACGATTTTTGTCAGATAAATTTTGCCATCACTTGACATGTGATCCGCTTGTGTGGCAACAAGACGATCTCCAAACGTTGATATTTTGCGAAGTGGTTCTTTAAGGTCATGACTTGCCACATAGGCGAATTCTTCGAGGCTTGCATTAGATTGCTCCAACTGCCACGTGTTTTGCAAAATTGTTTTTTCCATTTCTTTCCTGCGGGTAATGTCGAGTGCTGCACCCAGGATCTGAGTAACGTTTCCTGCGTCATCTGTTTTAAACACGATTTCACGAACCAGCAGCCATCTCCAACTGCCGTCTTTATGCTGCATCCGGCATTCGTACTGAATCATCGAATCCACCCGTTGAAACTTTTTTGCGCTTTCTTTTCTTTCCGGCAAAAGCGAAAAGTCTTCCTGGTTGTACAACACGGATGTGATCTTGTCGCCTTCGTCCATCACTTCCTCCGGCGAATAACCGAGCACAAAAAACACCTCTCTGTTGGTATACACCATACTTTGACGTTCTACGTCAAACAGATATAGAATTGTTGGCGACGCATCTGCTATCTGTTGAATGAAATGTTCCTGTTCTTTTATTTTTTCCGCGGCTTCCGTCTGTTCTGTTACGTCAATTGTAATGTTCATCACATGATCCACTTTGCCTTCGCTGGTACGATCGAAGATGGTGCTGTACGTGTGAAACCATCTGTAGTGTCCTTTTTTATGCCGCATTCTGTATGTAAACTCTGTTACAACGTCATTGTTTTTGTTGGCATTTGACTCAGCAATCATTCGTCTGTCGCGTGCAAGCACCTGAGGAAGATCGTCCGGATGAATGATCTTAGTTAAAAACGGAACACCTTCAGCCATGATTTCGTCTATCGAATAGCCTAACAACTTTGTTACACCCTCGCTGAGAAAAGCATACTTACCGGTGTTGACGCTGTAAGAAGCAATAATTGAAGGTGTGGCATCTGTAATTTTTCGAATGAACTTTTGATTTTCTTTTAGCTGTTGTTGCACCTGGAACTGTTCGGTTACATCCTGTGTTGTCCCTATCATTTTCACCGGGCGTCCGTGCTGCCCGACTATAAATTCTCCTTTCCTGTGTAGAATTTTTGTGACACCGTTTGGTAGTAACACCCGATGTACTTTGTCGTACGTTTTTGCTTCTCTAATGCATTCTTCCTGGTAAGCTACTACTTCCTCCCTGTCATCAGGATGAACAAATAACTTCCATTCTTCAGCGGACGGAAGCTGCGATTTTGGTAATTCATAAATTTCGAACATTTCATCAGACCAGGTAAACTGTTGCGTTGCCAAATCAAACGACCAGTTGCCAATGTGGGAAAGTGACTGAGCCTGTTTGTATAATTGTTCGCTTTCTTTCAGTTGACTGATAAGTGTTTGCTTTTCTGTCACGTCTCTTTCCGAGCCTATGACAAATTCGGGAGCGCCATTTTCATTTTTGTGCACATGACCGATCGAACGAACCCATTTTAATTTGCCGTCTTTAGCAATAATTCGGAAAGTGTAATCAACATGGTCTTCGGTTTCAAGGGTGTTAATGCGGTCCTGAACGTAGGCTTTGTCATCGGGGTGTACAAACGATAAAATTTTTTCTTTGGTTATTTCCTCCGAGTGTGGCTGCATGCCATAAATCTTGTACAGTTGGTCAGTCCATTCTATTTGATTTGTTTTTAGATCAAGATTCCACGTGCCCATGTTGGCCAGTTCTTCGGCCTGCCGGTAAAGTGCTTCGCTTTTCTTTAGCTGTTGGATGAGCAACTGTTTTTCTGTAACATCCTGTGCCGTTCCAATTATTTTCAGAGGAGATTTGGTATCGTCGTAAAAAATTTCACCTCGTGCGTGTAGTATTTTTTCTTTTTCATCTTTTGTGTGAATCCTGAAGTGAAAATCGAAGTGTCCGTTTTTTTCTGCAGCCTTCTCCAACTGCTCATGAACAAAGTTGCGATCGTCCGGATGC
>JAEZJD010000012.1 GCA_023436425.1 Bacteroidota bacterium
ACTATAGCAGTGCGTACCTTGGGTTTCAGCAACGGCAACAAGCAATTGAAGATCAAATGCAGCGGGCAAAAACCGACACGATAAAGATGCATCTGAAATCAGCTTTACCTCTGTCGGCCTTCGCCGGCACTTACAAACACCCGATATACGGTAATATGAACATAGTGCAGAAGGATGGAAAACTTATTGCAACTTTTGAGCACCACAAGGGACGCTTTGCAGAACTGGAGCCACTCGGCGGCGATCGATTTTGGGCTACATTCAACGATCCCATATATGGCTCTAAGGTTTGGCCCTTCAGCATAAAGGATAATAAAGTAAAATCTGTAACCGTTACTGTCGCAGACTTCGTGGAATTTACCCCTTATGAATTTTATAAAATTAAATGATGACCAAAGCGTACACTCTTTTCATTGCAACACTTCTGCTCGCCTGCAACTCTGGCGAAGATGTCAACACCTCAACCACGCAGAATTTTGACTCGGGTAAGTCCACCGTCGATTCGATAGTTGTTAACACCGATTCGGCCAACAACTCTCCGGCAGAAAAAAAAGAAAGACCTTCAGCAGTGAAAGACACAGTGACGAGTAAAAATTATACAAACCAACGCTTCAGAAACGTGCAGGTGAAAAAAACCGGTGAGCACACGTTTGTTATATCGGGTCAGGCGCAAGTGTTTGAAGCGGCATTTAGCTGGGTAGTGGAAGATGGTCACAACGAATTAAAACAGGGACATGAAATGACCCATGCAGGCGCTCCTGCCTGGGGCAATTTCAAGTTCACGGTTGACGTTCAAAAACAAAATCCTAATTCAACACTTCACCTTATTTTATTTGAAGCCAGCGCTAAAGATGGAAGTCGCCAGCATCAACTAGCCATTCCGCTCTACTAAACTCTCTTAATGAAGTTCTAAATTCCGGTCTTGGGATGAAATTTCATCCCACTAACAGCCCTATTCACCGAAAACCGGCGCCTGTAAAGGCTTTCACGCCTTCTTTTGCTTTTCGTCAATACCACCTGAAAACCTTTATCTATGAAAAAACCTTATGCCTTTGTAGGAATATTGTTGCTATTTGTACCGGTTCTTTCATCATTCGGAGATGTAGCAACGTACCGCAGAAATCTTTCATCGCTGTATTTTGAATTAAATCTTGCAGCCTACGGGCTTACGCAAAAAGCAATGGATTATGCCGTTGAAGGATATGAAAAGCTGGTAGACAGAGGCATGGTAAAGAACAGCAGGTATCTTACAGTCGTCGACTTCACACAGCCATCAAATGAAAAACGTTTTTACCTCATCGATGTCGAAAGCAAAGAACTGGTTGTGAATACATATGTGATGCACGGCAAAAGATCCGGCGATATCATCCCGGAAAGCTTTTCCAACAAAGTCAATTCATTCAAAAGCAGTCTCGGTTTCTACATTACCAGAGAGATATATAAAGGCAAACGCGGACTGTCCCTCCGGTTAAAAGGATTAGAAGACATGTTTAATTCAAACGCCGAAAAAAGAGGCGTTGTTATTCATGGCTCACAATTCATTAGTGAAGAAAGAGCGGAGCAAAACAAAGTTGCCAAAAGCGAAGGTTGTCCCGCTCTTCCGAAAGCCGATTACCTAAAAGTTATTCGACTGCTGCAAAACGGATCTGTTCTTTTTATCTACCATCCATCCGACGAGTACTTTACCAACTCTCCTGTATTGAATAGTTAATTGTCTTTCATTTTGGCACGGTTTTGAAACACTAATTTTTTAAAACCGGAAAAAATGGAAAATAGAGAAGATAATACAGGCAGGCGAAGAAGAAAGATTTTTAAAAGAAGTGTTGAGTTAGTGCGGTCTGTGAAAGCAGGACAAACATCCGCATTAACGTGGGAGAGAGAATCGGTATCCCTTCCTCGAATCTGGCGCCTTGACCAACCCGCAGCTTAAGATTTTCGATTAACTGATACTACAATTGGAAGGTTTGCAGAAGTAACTGCAGACCTTTTCTTTTTGGAATTGACCAAGCGTTCAAGCAATAATTCTTAATTTATTTTCTCGATTAGAAACACCAGTGGTTTTCTCTTTACTTTTAAGAATGCGATTGTTGTACCTACTATTTTTTGTTGTTCCCGTAAGCCACCTATGTCCGCAACAAACAGCCGACATTCTAATCATCAACGGCCGTATCCTCGACGGCACTGGCAATTCATGGTTCTACGGAAATGTTGCGATAAAAGATGGAAAAATTCTAAAGATTGGAAACTTAACTGACATCTCTGCGGCAAAAACAATTGACGCCAAAAACATGATTGTTGCTCCGGGCTTTATTGATGTGCATACACATATAGAAGGCGACGAATTCAAAAATCCAACAGCGGATAATTTTATACTTGACGGAGTTACAACGGTTGTCACAGGAAATTGCGGGTCGTCCAATCTTGATGTCACCAGATATCTGTTGCGAATCGATTCACTTCGGCCGTCAATAAATGTGGCTTCACTAATCGGCCACAATGATGTGCGGCGGGCGGTTATGGGAACTGCCAACCGCGAACCCACTGAAGATGAAATGAAAAAGATGGAAGCTCTGGTGGAAGCCGCAATGAAAGGTGGCGCTGTAGGGTTCAGCACTGGCCTTATTTACATTCCCGGCGCCTATTCCAACACCGAAGAAATAGTGCGCCTGGCGAAAGTCGCTGCCAGCTACAAAGGCGTTTATGCCTCGCACATGAGAGATGAAGGAGACAGCGTGGTGCAGGCGATTAACGAAGCCTTGCACATCGGTCGTGTTAACAACATGCCGGTGGAAATTTCGCATTTCAAACTAAGCGGGCAGCAGAACTGGGGACGAAGTAAGGAAACAGTGGCGATGATTAAAAACGCGAGAGAGCAAGGCATTGATGTGACTATCGATCAATACCCGTACACGGCAAGCAGTACTTCTCTTAGCACACTTTTGCCTGACAATATTTTATCGGACGGGCAGGATTCTATTCGCGCCAGACTGCAAAACCCCGAAGTGAGAAAAAGAGCGAAAGATTACATGCTGAGGAAGTTGAAAAACAGAAGGCTAAAGCACTGGAGCTATGCTGTGGTTGCATCATATCGCGCAGATAGCACGTATAATGGCAAGAGCATCGAGCAAATTAATCTGCTGATGCGGAGAAAACACAAAGCAAAATACGAGGCCGAAACTGTAATGGACATGATGATGAGAGGAGGAGCCGGAATGGTATTTCACGGCATGGGCGACGAAGATGTAAAACGAATCATGCAATACCCATTCAACATGTTTGCCTCCGACGCAAGCATTCGCATTTTCAACCAGGGCGTGCCACATCCACGTGGCTACGGCACCAATGCCCGGGTACTCAGCAAATATGTTCGCGATGAAAAGGTGCTGTCTCTCGAAGAAGCTGTGCGGCGCATGACATCGTTGCCCGCGCAAAAATTTCAATTAACCGACCGCGGTTTGTTGAAAGAGGGCATGGCTGCAGATATTGTGGTGTTTGACGAAAAACAAGTGCAGGACCTTTCCACCTATGAAAAGCCGCACGCATATTCGAAAGGGTTTGAGTATGTAATAGTGAATGGAAAACTGGTCGTTGCCGATGGCAAACACCTGGGCACAAGGAGCGGTCACTCACTTTATGGGCCCGGAAATCAGAAACAATCTAAGATGTTGTGATCATCAGCTCATCCGCAGCATACTTCTTCCATTTTTAACGCTTAAATATTCTTTTGCGTCAGGTTTTCTGAAATACTTTCTTTTACTTTTGCCGATTGGCCTTTTTTCAATCAATGTGTAATAAGCAACAGCCGGGATTATCACGGTTTGAATTCTGTGCTTACCTCCTAAATTGAAAATTGTCGATTAAGACTGAGCACATGGCATTACCGCACCTTTTAAAATACATCTACACACACGGCAGCGACGAAGTGATACGCAGAGGAAAGAAAATTCATTCAAGCGGGTTTGTTGAATTAGTGGAGCACGACGATCTTTTCGGAACTGCAGTTTTTCGTGTTAAAGACGATACATATTCCACATTTTATAAGGTTCACGTCAACAATTATAAAGATCCGAAGACTATTTCCCTTCGGTGTGCCTGTCCCTACAACCTTGGTGATATTTGCAGGCACGAAGCTGCAACTTTGATACGCTTGCAGGAAATGATCGACAAAGGTCAACTCGTGGCAGATAACGTTCTTTATGATCAGCGGCACACTGTTGCAAAAATGAAGACCATTGATCTGCGCACAATCCAAATGCTGTCCAGCGCGGAGATTATCTCGGATGCAGAAAACTTTCTAAAGACGAACAAGCCCGTTATCGAAACAGCCAAGGACGAAACGGTAAAAGCAGCCGTTAAGATAAATGGAGAAACTTATTCAGTAATCATACGGCGGAATGAAGAAAGAAATTTCGACACAAGCAGCGATTATGAAGATCCCGATCATCTTTTGTGCTTGCCAAAGGTGATAGTGTTCCTGTATCTGCTGCAAACAAAAGGTCAACACTATTTTGAGACTATTCGCAATTGGGACAAAGAGAAAAACAAGTTGCTGGAGGCGTATGGCTACTCACTTAAAGACGACCTAAAAGGAAAATTTGAATTCAATTATAAAGACGGCAAACCGTATCTCCGGGTGCTCGATCAGAAAATAAAAAGAGTAGCTCCCGCTGCAGCTCCACTGCCCCGTTTTGCCCCTCCTGTTGTTGAGGAGATCGAACCCGATGTCAAGCCTCAGATTATCACAAACAAGTTTGGCGTTGTGTTCAACTTTAATCACAAGTCGTACCCGTTTTTTTCCATTGATCTCATCGAAGGCGAAATGGATGAAGAAGGTTCTTTTGCCGGAACTGTCGAAAAACTGGAGCTCAACAAATACATAAACGTTGATGAATACACTCCCGAAGACAAGAATCTTTTGCTGTTTATTCGCAAGTTGCAGGACACGGAAGTGAACAAGTATGTTAGCAGAAATTCCCCGTTTTCCGGCTTTTGGGAAAACATCATTCATCACGAAGGCGATGAACTGCCGGAAGAAACAAAAAATTTGATTGCAGAATATTTTGTTCCCAAACTCAAAAAGCTGGTTCAGGATTTTTCTGCCGCACCTATCTTTTCTTTACAGAAAGGAAAAAGTTTCAAAACAGCAAACCTCGAAAAACTTGAACTAAGTGATAAATTCCTTTACCCGCATTTTAATGTAAACACCGACAACAATGAGTACACTGTTGAGTGCTTTGTAAAACCCGACGGTGTGCCGCACGCATTAAATGAAAATGAGTGTAGGTCTTCTGTGGTGTTCTTGTATAATCATCAGGTGTATTTGTGGGAAAAAAAAGAGGACCTTGAAGTTGTTGAGCCTTTTCTCCCTTCAGGCACAATAAAGGCCGATATTGAAGGTTGGCCTCAAATGCTGAACAAGACTGTGATGCCGCTTTCTAAAACCTATAAGGTGGATTTCGATCGCAGTCTTATAGCCGATGTGAAGGAAGGCGAGCCTGAAGTAAAATTGTTTTTGCAGGAAAAAGGCGAATACCTGGTTTTTCAGCCGGTGTTTACGTACAAGGGTTACGACACCAAGGCAAAGGACAAAGACGAACTGATAGTGCCGCAAGGCGACAAAGTTGTTGTTGTTCGACGGAACCGGACTGCTGAAAAAGCTTTCATTGAAAAACTGCAAACACTTCACTCAAATTTCGTAACGTTTGATGATGGAGCGGCGCTTGCTTTGAAGGGGGCAGATGTTTTGAAAAACAACTGGTTCTTCCTTTTTGTAGATGCGATGAACGATGCAAGGGTGCCGGTGTTTGGATTTGACAGTCTTAAAAACTTTCGTTTTAATACCTCCAAGCCTACTACACACATTTTTATAAGCAGCCATACAGATTGGTTCGATGCAAAAGTGGACATACTTTTTGGCGATCAGAAAGTGAGTGTGGCTGAAGTGAAAAAAGCATTAGCCAATAAGCAACAGTTTGTTCAGCTAAATGACGGAACGCTGGGCATTTTGCCCGAAGAGTGGCTAAAAAAATATTCGTTGCTTTTCCGCGTTGGTGAAGGCAAAACAGACAAACTAAAATTGTCGCGCTATCACCTCAGCGTGATAGATGAACTGTATGAAAACAGAGACTCAGAAGAGCTCACTATACAGCTGGAGGAAAAGTATAACCGCATTCGTGAGTTTGAAAACATTAAAGAAGTGGACCCGCCCGAACACTTAAAGAGTGTGTTGCGGCCGTATCAGGTGTCTGGTTTCCAATGGCTCAACTACCTGAGCGAAGTATCATGGGGCGGCATTCTCGCAGATGATATGGGACTTGGTAAAACAGTGCAAGCACTGTCGTTCATGGAGCATTATTATCAGGAAAATGAAGGAATAAAAGCTTTGGTTGTTTGCCCGACCACGCTTATTTATAACTGGGAAAATGAAATTAAAAAATTTACCCCTTCCCTTACTTTTTACATACATCACGGACCCACAAGAAGCCGTAAAATAGAAGACCTGCTGAAGCATAATGTTGTGATCACCACTTATGGCACCTTGCGAAGCGACATACGTGTGTTTACGCAATCAGTATTTGATTATGTTGTGTTGGACGAATCGCAGGCGATAAAAAATCCAACAAGTAAGGTTACGAAAGCAGCTTCACTGCTGCTGGCAAAAAATCGTTTGTGCATGAGCGGTACGCCGCTACAAAATAACACCTTCGACATTTACGCTCAGATGAACTTTCTAAATCCAGGCATGCTCGGTAGTGTTGAATTTTTCCGGCAAGAGTTTTCCATTCCTATCGACAAGTTTGGCGAGCCGGAACAAAAAGACCATTTGAAAAAAATTCTTTATCCATTTATTCTGCGGCGAACAAAGGAGCAGGTAGCAAAGGATCTTCCCGATAAAACAGAGACAGTTCTGTTTTGCGAAATGGAAGATGAACAGCGCACGATTTATGATGCCTATCGAAACGATTACAGGGCGAGAATAATGGGCACAATCGAAGAACAGGGCATTCAAAAATCTCAGCTTACCATCTTGCAGGGATTGATGAAGCTGCGGCAAATTTGCGACTCTCCCGCCATTCTTAACGAAGAGGAAAAGTTTCCGAACCACTCCATCAAGCTGGAAGAGCTCGCAAGAGAAATCACCGAAAACATTGGTGATCATAAGGCACTCATATTCTCGCAGTTCCTCGGTATGCTTGCGCTTATAAGAGAAAAGCTTGAGGGACTTGGCATCAAATACGAATATTTCGACGGCAGCACTTCAGCGCCGGACCGGGAAAAAGCAATTCAAAGTTTTCAAAATGATGACGAGGTCCGTGTTTTTCTAATTTCGTTAAAAGCAGGTGGCGTAGGTCTAAATCTCACTGCTGCTGATTACGTCTACATTGTTGATCCGTGGTGGAATCCGGCAGTGGAACAGCAGGCAATCGACCGCACACATCGCATCGGACAGACAAAAAACATTTTTGCGTATCGAATGATTTGCAAGGATACTATTGAAGACAAAATCATGCAGCTGCAGGAAAAGAAACGTTTACTCGCCAAAGAGTTAATTGCAGATGACGCCTCATTCGTGAAGGCACTTTCGAGAGAAGATGTCGAATATCTGTTCAGCTAACATTTAAGATTAAGGATTTTAGCGATTGGATGGAGGAGCAAGTAGCGAGTAAATGGCGGAATCTATAAACTTGCCGTTGAAGAAATAATTTTCTCTAAAGTATGCTTCCCGCACAAAACCGGTTCTTTCCAGAAGCTTGATCGATGCGTCATTCGCCGGATTCACGTTCGCCTCTACCGAATGCAACTTTATTGTATTGAACCCGTAATCGAGAGCAGCCGTCATTGCTTCCTTCATCAATCCTTTTCCTTGGTGTGCAGTATGCAACATGTACCCAATTTCTGCACGGTAATGTTCCTTTTCTATTCTCCAGAAAGTTATGTTGCCAATAAGTTTGTTGTCGTTTTTAAGTTGCAATCCCCATAAAATGTTTTCATTTTTTTCAATGCCGCTTCGAATCATCTTGACCCAATCAACCGCCTGTTCTATGGAGGTGGCGGGTTGCCTGTCGATGTAGCGCATCATGTCAGGATCCGAACGGAAGAAAAAAATCTCGCTGGCGTCTTTCTCCGAAATAGGTCGCAGGATTAACCTCTCTGTGGTGAGAACGGGAAATGGATCGAAGTTTAGGGTCAACATGCGGCAACTATCACATAAATATACCATTGGCTTCGCACATCAGCCTTTCATCCAAAACTTAACGTTTATTAACGGCACACCCGGTGCCTTGCGAATATCTTCGTAGAACAAATTTGCTTATGAAGAAAATATTTCTACTCACAATAACTGCTTTCGGCTGTCTCTTCGCTTCTGCACAAAAGGTCAGCGGCACAGTAAAAGGCGTTTTGCAAGACTCTGTGTCGGCGTCGCCGCTTGCTGACGCTACAGTTTCTATTATGCGCACCTCCGATTCGACGCTTGTGTCATTTACACTCACGGAAAACAACGGATATTTTCAAATAAAAAACCTTGCTGCCGGTACTTACCAGGTGGTGGCATCATTTACCGGGCTTGAAACACTGAAAAAAACATTCACAATTTCAGAAGCGCAGGAAGTGCAAGACTTGGGCATAATAAAATTGAACAGAAATTATAAATCACTCGACGAAGTAGTGATAGAAGATGCGCCTGTGAAAATAAAAGGCGATACGCTGTCATTTAAAGCAGATGCTTTTAAAACGAAACCAAATGCAACAGTGGAAGACCTGCTCAAAAAGCTGCCGGGCAGGTCAGTAGAGAGAGACGGCACAGTGAAGGCCCAAGGTGAAAATGTTCAAAAGGTGTATGTTGACGGTAAAGAGTTTTTTAATAATGATCCCAAACTTGCCACAAAAAATTTAACCGCCGACATGGTGGACCGTGTGGACGTATTTGATGATCAAAGTGAACAGGCAAAATTCAACGGAATTGATGATGGCAGCCGTTCGAAAGCCATCAACCTGAAATTGAAAAAAGACAAAAAGAAAGGCTTGTTCGGTAAGGCGTACGCCGGTGGCGGAACTCGGGATCGTTACGATGCAGGTCTCACAACCAATTTCTTCAAAGGAGCTACACAAACGTCAATAATTGCTAAAGCAAATAACACAAACAACATAGGGTTCACTCTTACGGACATGATCGGTATGTTTGGCGGAGGAGGAATGATGTCTATGGCCGGCGGAGGCGGCATGAGCATGGGCGGTGGCCGCGGCTTTGGCGGAGGAGGTGGTGGACTGATGGGTGCCGTAGCAGCTGGCGCAGGAGGCGGCGGCGGTTTTAACCTGGGAACTACCGGGAGCGGCATCACATCTTCGTCGCAGGCGGGAATTAATTACCGCGACACATGGAGCAAGGTGTTCGATGTGAATGGGAGCTATTTTTTCAACCATGCACAAACCGAAAACAACAGGAACAGCTTTAGGCAAACGCTGGCAACAGATTCGTCTATACACACTACAGACAATACATTTTCCCAAAGCCGGAACGATAATCACAGGTTGAACTTCAACATGATTGCAACCATTGATTCTTTCAATTCCATCATCTATACTCCGGCCATTGGCTTTCAAAGCTCGAAAAACTTTAGCGACGACACGCTGGTGGCAAATGCGGTGAATAAAATTTTGAATTACAAAACGAATGAAAGCCGCACCATCAATGATAACCGTGGTAATGGTTACAATTGGACAAACAATTTGGTATGGCGGAAGAAATTTCGCACTCCCGGCAGAACATTGTCGGTTAATCTAACCAACACACTGAACAGCAACGACAGAGATGGATATAGCACGATAAGATCGAAATTTTACAACAATGCCGGTGCAAAATGGTTTGAAAGGAATAACAATTATCTGAATACAACAGAAGGTGCAACGAACAATTATGGAGCTGCCATCTCCTACACTGAGCCACTCTCCCGAAACAAAATTCTTGAATTTAACTACAGAAGAAACGACAACAGCAACAGCTACGATCGTTCAACGTTCAACTATAACCCGTTCACAGGCTTATACGATAACCCCGTTGATTCGCTTACGAATAACACCGAGACATCAAATGTTTCAGACCGGCTGGGAACAAACTTCAGAGTGGTGAATAAAAAGTATAATTACCAGATAGGTTTTGCTGCGCAGCAAACGACAATCTCCACCGATAATATTTCGAAAGGAAAAAACATTACAAATAAATACATAAACTTTTTTCCGACGGCTTCATTCAATTATCAGTTTGCCAGAAGCCGCACCTTAAGGATTAATTACAACGGTCGCACCAATGCGCCTTCTGCATCGCAATTGCAGGAGATAACCGACGTAACCAACTACCCTTACATTTCCCGTGGCAATGCTGCGTTGCGCCAGGAGTTCACTCATACCGTGAATTTGAGCTACAATCATTTTGATCTCGTATCGTTCCGCAACCTATTCGCATTTGTAATGTTCAGCAGCACACAAAACAAAATTTCTAATGCTATAGAACAATTGCCAGGCGGTATTCAGCTAACTACTCCTGTGAACATCAATGGAGTTTACTTCGCTAGCGGTAATTTCAACATTGGCTTCCCAATTAAAGCACTGAAAGGCGGCAACTTCAATGCTACCACCCGCATCAATGTTAATCAGGATGCAAACCTGATAAATAAGGTGAAGAATTACACCAAAAATTTAAGTGTGGGTGAAGACCTTCGCTTGAACTACAACTATAAAGAAAAACTCGACCTCGGTATCACCGCCAGTGTTAATTACAACTCAGTTCAATACACAGTACAATCGCGGAATAACAATTCCTATTTCACGCATACGTACTCCGGCGATGCCACCTACACTTTTCCAAAAGGTTTTATTCTTTCTTCGGACTTTGATTATACGTTCAACACCGGGAGATCCGACGGATTCAATCAGAACTATGCAATTTGGAACGCCGGTGTGGCTAAGCAGGTGTTTAAAAACAAAAGAGGCGAAGTAAAAGCATCCGTTTTCGACATTTTAAATCAAAATACAAGTGTGAACAGAAATATTGGAAGCAACTACATCGAAGATGTGGAGAATAGCGTGTTGAAGCGATTTTTCATGCTTACGTTCACTTACAACATCAACAGAATGGGCGGAAAACAAATGCCCCCAATGATCGACCGAATGACGCGTGGAATTAGATTTTAAAAAACAGCAAAAAAGTGAAATAAAAAAACCTCCGACCGGAGGTTTTTGCTTTTTATCGCATAATTCTTTTTTTGGCTGCATAACTTGGTGTGGCCACCGATGAGCCATGAAGAAAAACACAAAGAATAGATTTCGCAAAGCGGAAAACATTCAATGACGGTTTGTATTGATCGCCATAGATTCTCGCCTCTTCACGGGCATGTACGATGTTTCTGTTTTTCATTGTCGGATAATTTTAAAATGTGGAAAACGGGTGGAGAAAGTTACCGCATTCTTTCCACAAAACGAAGCTTTTCACGGATTTTGTATACTCCGCAGAAAGTTTTTAGCCAAAAAAGAAGCCTCTCCGCAGGGAAAGGCTGTAATTATTGGACATTGTTTTAAACTAAAGCATTCGGTGCTCTACATGGCAGCTGCAGGTCGGGCTCCTATCTGGCGAAAAAGTACGTCCGCCAGCATAAAGATGTGACCTTCCTGAATAAGTCCGTTTTTTAAAGAATAAGTAACGCATAGTGGAACATTCACCTGCTTGTTTGTCGGCGCAATGCCGGCAAACTCGCCTATATGTCTCCCCCTGAAAAAACCTTCGAGTACAGCTTTATTTTCTGTGATAATGAGGTTTGTTACTTCAGGTTTTGCATCAAACGCCACGTGATACATATAATGTAACATGGCGCCGATTTCCGCCCTTCCTTTATGTTCTTCTCCGGAACTGAAGTTTTTAAAGACCGCATCTTCTGCAATAAATTTGGGATCGTGAGTTCTCGCATACTCGCTAAAGTTCTTTTGTGCAACGGATAGCATTTCCGTTTGTTGGAGTGTCGTTTCTTCCATAATAAATGGTTTAATTGATGATTGTTGTTCCAGAGGGGACCTTTGCACTATTCAGTGGATAATGGGCAGTGAGAAGCAGTTATGAAGTTATGGTTTTCTTTAATATGCCAAAAGCTTTGTTATAGCACCTTGCAGGCGGCTTTTAGCCAAAAAGTTCTGCTCCAGTTCGGTATTGAACGGAACAGGCGTATCGAGGGATGCGCAGCGCATAACCGGCGCATCTAAAAACTCGAAGCAGTTTTCAGAAATCCACGCACCGATCTCGCCGCCGATTCCGCCAATTAAGGTGTCTTCGTGCAGAATTAAGACTTTGCCTGTTCTTCTAACAGATGATCTGATTGCCTCGTAATCGAGCGGCACTAGTGTTCGCAGGTCAACAATGTCAAGGGAAACATCGGTATGATCCATCGCATAATCTTCTGCCCAATGCACGCCTGCTCCATACGTGATAATCGAAAGGTCGTCCCCTTTTTGAATCTGGCGTGCCTTACCGATCTCCACTTCATACATATCCTCCGGCACCCCACCTGAAACACTTCGGTAAAGCGCCTTGTGTTCAAAATACATCACCGGATTTGGATCGTTGAACGCGGCGATCAGCAAACCCTTAGCATCGTATGGCGTAGACGGATACACCACTTTTAAACCGGGTGTGTGTACAAACCATGCTTCGTTGCTCTGGCTGTGAAAGGGTCCTGCACCTACACCCGCACCGGTTGGCATACGGACGACAACATCAGCATTTTGCCCCCACCGGTAATAAATTTTCGCGAGGTTGTTTACAATTTGATTAAACCCAACGGAGACGAAATCAGCAAACTGCATTTCCACCATGCTTTTAAATCCTTCGAGCGAAAGTCCCAGCGAAGCTCCTAATATTGCGCTTTCGCAAAGTGGAGTGTTCCTCACCCGCTCTTTCCCGAATTCCTGCACGAGTCCTTCAGTTATTTTAAAGGCGCCGCCATACTCCGCAATATCCTGCCCCATCAGAATAAGATTAGAATGTTTTTTCATACTCTGATGGATGCCTTCTTTAATTGCATCTATAAAACGAATAGTGCGTGAGGCAGGAGCAGTCAATTCTGAGAGAACTGTTTGTTGCTGGGTGTCTTTTGTTTGATGCGCATAAACATCTTCCAACTCGGTGTTTGTATTTGCAATAATGCGTGGCGAATCAAATCCAATCTTAAGTTCTTCTTCAATCCTTTGCTTTTGCTCCGCTCTTATCTCTTGAATTTTTTCATCATCTAAAATGCCTGCAGCTTTCAAAAAAGCCTCATAGCTTTTTATCGGGTCTTTAAGTTCCCACTCATCAAACAATTGTTTCGGAACGTATTTTGTTCCGCTTGCCTCTTCGTGACCACGCATGCGGAAAGTCATACACTCAATCAGGTAAGGCTTTTGTTCCCGTATGCAATATTCCCGAACCCCTTTGACTGTGTCGTAGACCGTAAGCACATTATTTCCATCTATGACCACGCTTTCCATTCCGTAACCTTTGGCCCGATCAGCCAATTGTCCGCAACGATACTGTTCAGAAACAGGAGTGCTAAGACCATAGCCATTGTTTTCAATAAGAAAGATTACCGGCAAATCCCATACAGCTGCCACGTTAAGCGC
>JAEZJD010000082.1 GCA_023436425.1 Bacteroidota bacterium
GCTTCCAGTTCTTCAAATAACACGGGTTGACTATAGTCGAGGCGAAAGGATTGGCGGTGATAGCGACACGGTCCGTATTTTTTCAAAGCTTCCTGGTGCTCTTTTGTTGCATAACCTTTGTTGGAAGCCCACTTGTATCGCTTGTATTTGTTGTGCAGTTGCTTCATGAAATCGTCGCGGTACGTTTTGGCTAAAATGCTGGCTGCAGCAATGGACGCATATTGAGCGTCGCCATCAACAATGCATTTGTGCGGTACTCGTTTATACTTTGGAAAGCTGTTTCCGTCAATGATCAGCAGTTGCGGCTTCGGTTCGAGTTGCTGAATAGCCATGTGCATGGCACGCATCGACGCACGATAAATATTGTACCGGTCAATTTTCTTGTTGCACATGCTTTGCACCGCCCACGCTATCGCTGATTCTTCAATAATCGGTCGCAACTCGTAACGCTGTTCTTCGGTAAGTTGCTTGCTGTCGTTTAGAAATGGATGTGAAAAGTCTTTTGGCAAAATAACAGCCGCAGCATACACCGGCCCTGCGAGGCATCCGCGTCCGGCTTCGTCGCAGCCGGCTTCAAGCAGTTCTTCCTGGAAATATGGGAGCAACATAGGTTTGAACAGCCCCGAAATTACTGGTCACAACAGAAAAAAGAAATGCTTTTTGAAAGTTGTGAATAAGTTTTACAGCACTCATATTCCATCAATTTGACATACATGGAATTGAAATGGCGTAACTTAGAAGAGACCTTTTCCTCATGCGTTTTCTGGAATCATCATGGTGTCCTATTTGCCTCGGCATTATTGTGACGATTGTCATCGCTGCTACTATTGTTTCGGGCAAAACAAAGGTGATGGGAGCAACATATACTCGTCCCTTCAACGAAAGCGAAGAATGGATACCTCCTTCGGAAGCGCAAATTCCTGCAACGGCTGAAGGAGATGAAATCCGCTATGGCAAAGAGCTCATTGTGAATACATCAAAGTACCTCGGACCAAAAGGAATTATTGCAGCGAAATCAAATGGCATGAATTGCCAGAATTGCCATTTAAATGCCGGTCGTCAAAATTTCGCAAATCCATTTTCAGCAGCTGCATCCACTTACCCCAAATACCGGGACAGAAGCGGACGAGTGGAATCGCTGCAGTTCAGGGTAAATGAATGTATGGAACGCAGCATGAACGGCACACCTCTCGACAGCACAAGCGAAGAAATGAAAGCAATGGTGGCTTACCTAAAGTGGATAGGCAATGACGTTCCAAATGGTTTTAAACCGATAGGTGCCGGCGTTGAAGAACTGCCTTTTTTAAGCCGGGCTGCAGATCCGATTAAAGGCAATCAGGTATACGTAGCGAAGTGCGAACGATGCCATGGTCCAAACGGCGAAGGGTTGATGGCTGCGGATTCTACGGCTTACACATACCCTCCGCTGTGGGGTGGGCATAGTTACAATATAAGTGCAGGTCTGTTCAGGTTGTCGCGACTTGCCGGTTTTATAAAAAACAACATGCCTTTTGGTGTTTCGAAGTCTAATCCGGAACTAAACACTGAACAAGCCTGGGATGTAGCAGCATACATCGTATCGCGTCCCCGACCGGAAAAGTTTTTTTCTTACGATTGGAAGAAAATAGAAAAGAAACCGGTGGATTATCCATTTGGGCCCTTTGCTGATAATTTTTCAACAGCCCAGCACAAGTACGGTCCGTTTGGTGTGATAAAAGATGCCCTAAAAAAATTTTCTAAATAAAAAAGCAGGCTGCCAGTGCAACCTGCATTCAATATTTCTCAGCTTATTTTACACGGAAACATATGCTGCACCATACTCCTGTGCACGTGTCACGCCCCACACACCCGATGGCAGCACTTTAACACCCGGAAGCAAGCCCGCCTCCCACTCTTTTTTAATATCCGCAGCATTCATTTTCATTGCATCAGCAGCGGCTGCGCTGTAAACGGTAAGCGCAACGTTGCAAACGCCAAATAAAACGCCGCTTTCCTGCAATTCATTAATTCCGATTTGAACAGGACCTACACCTGGCACTTTGAAATCGTCCGCTTTAGGTTTATAAAACGCATTGCGAACTGCAGCTTGCTGCGTCATGGGATCATCTGCTTTGAACATTTTCCCAAAGGAGTACTTCGACCAAAGTCCGTCCTGCATGGCATAGGGAATCGCTTCGTGACGAAGAACTACTACGGCTGCCATGTCCTGTGGTTTGCTGCCGGTCATTTCGTTTGTCATCAAGTAAATACGAGGCCATGCAAAGGGCATAATACCTCTGGACTCGGTGACGTCAAAAACAGCTTTGTGTTTTTTCGATTTTATTTGGCTGATCCATGCATCTGCATCATCAGCGTATTTTTTGCTTTCGTAAGGGTTGGCGAGTGATTGAAGCGGAGTGGCTAAAGACCCGACGCTTATTGCTGCGGCTCCCGTAGCCAAAGTGCCGAGAAAATTCCGGCGCGAAGTGCTCGTGTCGTTGATTGACATAAAGAAGATTTTGGTTGTTATTAAAAAAAGAACTGATATTAAGGTACGAAAAGTAATCACCGACAAAAATTTTTTATGGCTCAGGTAAAAAAAGATCAATAAAAAAGTCAGGAAAGTTTTTCGTAAACTTTACATACCTAAAATCAACGATATGAAGCTGCTTTTTACCGCTGTCTTCCTAATTTTTTCTGCATCGGTTTTGCAGGCGCAGAATGCTCCTTATAATGTGGTGTTTGATCTTACAAGCAAAGACACCAATGACCACAAAATGGTTATCAGGTGGTTAAACGAAATTTCCCAGGGAAGGCCTGATGCAAAGCTGGAGGTTGTGCTTTATGGTCAATCGCTGGATATGATCCGAAAGGATAAATCGATTGTTGGCCCGGCAATACAGCAATTGACAGAAAACAAAAATGTGGCAGTGAAAGTTTGCGCTGCTGCCATGAAGAAATACAACATCACGGCGGCAGACCTACTGCCCGGAGTAACTATTGTACCCGATGGCATTTACGAGATTATCAGCAGGCAAAAAGACGGTTGGGGCTACATAAAGGCAGCCCACTAGTGAAAAGAGATTGGGTGTTTCCGTTTGCGCAGTTGCTTCTGCAATGCCTGCGGCGGTTACCTTTGCACTGCCAATGAAAATTGTAAATGAGCGCAACCAAAGCAAACCAGTTGCAGTGTGGTTGCTGGCAGGAGTTTTCCTGATTATTGTTCAAATTATTTTAGGAGGAATCACCCGTCTCACAGATTCAGGACTTTCCATCACAGAGTGGCAGCCGATACTTGGAACTATTCCGCCCACTTCACATGCAGAATGGCAGAAAGCATTTGACGAGTACAAGCAAATAGCACAGTTCAAACATCTTCATTCTTATTTTACTCTAGAAGATTTCAAATCAATTTATTTCTGGGAGTGGTTTCACCGGGTGTGGGGCAGATTAATTGGCGTAGTTTTTCTCATTCCCTTTATCATTTTTTTGTTTACCAAAAGCTTCAGCAAAGAAATGGTGAAGCCATTGCTGATTTTATTTTTGCTCGGCGGCTTGCAGGGACTAATCGGCTGGATTATGGTGCAAAGCGGTTTAAATGATGAGAATTTGTATGTGAGCCACATCCGCCTCGCAATCCATTTCATTGTAGCGCTGGTGTTGCTTGTTTACACGTTTTGGTTTGCGCTGCAACTGCTTATTCAACCGAATCAACAGTTTGAAAACACGAGTGCGAAAAACTTCTTACTTATTTTAATTGGTTTGCTCGTGCTGCAACTTGTTTATGGAGCTTTTATGGCAGGATTGCGAGCTGCAACATCGGCACCGACATGGCCTTCGATCAACGGACAATATTTTCCTGACCTCCGGGGCGGTTATACTGGTCGTAAGGAAAGCTTTGCTTCGTCGCTCGTGAACAATCCGATCGCTGTTCACTTTATACACCGAAACCTCGCGTACATCATTTCCGTTCTCATCATTGTTTGGACGTTTCTGCTAAAATCTGCGAAAGGAGGTAAACTGTTTTTATGGGGCAAATGGCTCCCGTTCGTACTTGTTCTTTTGCAGGTGTTGCTCGGCATCTTTGCGGTGCTCACAAGTCCAACGAAAGTGCCGCAGAAGTGGGGGCAATTCGAATGGTTTGCATTGCTGCACCAGTTCGTTGCCATGCTGCTGTTGTTATCGCTTGTGTTTTCATTTTATCTTATGCAGCGAAAAACGAGTCTAAATTTTCTTACATAATTGACCCACGTTTGATTTAGTAGTATTTTACGCCGAGTGAAAAGCCTGTCCACCTTTTTTCAATACCTGCGGGGAACTTTGTATTCGCTACCTGTTCAACTGCTTTTCCTTCATTTTAGAAAGTACCAGGTGCTGCTTATTTTTTGGTTGCTGTTGTTTGCAGTCACCAACGGCAGTTTTATGAAGTCGTTCGGCGCAGAATCGCTTTTTCTTGGACCGGAATACCTTGGAAACGTGAATGCCCTAAGTGCCGCAATCATGGGAATGTCGATTGCTGTTTTCATCATGTGCTGGAACATTACCACGTTTATTCTATTCAGCAGACACTTTAATTTTTTAGCGGCTACGCAATTTCCTTTTCTAAAATACTGCATCAACAACAGCATACTTCCAATAAGTTTTCTCATCTTTTTTTTACTGAAAGCGTACCAGTTTGCCCATTACAAAGAGCTAATCAGTAACATCGAAATTGTCTTTCTAACTGTCGGTTTTATCATTGGTCTTGTATTGGTGTTTGCCATTTCATTTTATTATTTTTTCAGCGCTGATAAAACTATTTTAAAACGACTGCAGCCACTGTTCAAAAAAGGAAGACATGCAATTTATCATTTGCAGCCCGAGCATCAGCAGAGCGGTAAAGCACTGATCCGGAGCGAATGGTTTTTAGATTCTTTTTTTCGTGTGCGGCGCTGTCGCGACGTGTCGCATTACTCTCCAGACTTAATGGAAACAATTTTTAAGCGGCACCATCTTGCCGCTGTGATTTCTGTTTTCGTTGTGTATTTGTTTTTAATTCTGATTGGTTTTTTTACAGAACATAAATTCTTCCAGTTGCCGGCTGGTGCCAGCATTATATTGCTATGCGCCACATTGATAGGCGTCATCGGAGCTGTAGTGTATTTTTTTCAAAGCTGGAGCGTGCCTGCGCTGATCATTTTCATTGTGCTACTCAATCTGATGTACCAGGAAAACTTGTTAGATCCTCGCAATAAAGCGTACGGATTGAATTACAGAAACAGAGAAATGTATCCGGCTTATACGCAAGAAAATGTTGACAGCATTGGCAGATCGCCCGCAGTAGAAAGTGACAAGCAGAACATGATTGCCATACTGGAGCGTTGGAAAAAAAAGCAGGGTGGAGAAAAACCTTTGCTCGTGTTGGTGACGACCAGTGGCGGAGGCACAAGATCCGCTACGTTCACGGTCGATATTTTACAACATCTTGACAGCATTACCGGCGGGCAGATGATGAAGAAGGCTTTTCTATTCACCGGCGCATCCGGTGGCATGATTGGCGCTACCTATTTCCGGGAATTATACCGCAGAAAACTTGCAGGCGCTGCTATAGATATATACTCAAAAAAATACGTGGATGACATAGCAGAAGATCTGCTGAATCCAACTTTCACATCGTTCATCACCAGAGACATCTTTGCGCCGGAAAGAACCTTCAAAGTGGACAGCTATTATTACCTGCGCGATAGAGGTTTAGCGTTTGAATCTGCACTGAACTACAACACCAATAAAGTGCTTGACCGCAAACTAAAGGATTACAAAGCAGACGAAGCCGCTGCAAATATTCCGCTGTTTTTTTATCATACTGTAATCACCCGCGATGGAAAAATGATGGTAATAGGAACTCAGCCGCTGCGGTTTATGATGCACCCATCTGACTCTGCCGACAAAGCTGCTGCAGCTGACGCAATTGACTACAGCACTTTCTTCGCACAGCAAGATCCACTGAATGTTAGGATGCTGACGGTGCTGCGAATGAATGCAACTTTTCCTGTGGTGCTGCCGAATGT